>NZ_JBFULV010000010.1:0-101062 GCF_054049715.1 Rhizobacter sp. P5_C2
GCACCGGGCCGTCGAGTTGCGCCGCGCACACCCGGCTGCCGCGCTCGGGCCGATGGTCCTGCACCGGCAGCACGCGCTGCACCCGCTCGCGGCCGAGCCGCGCCTGCAGCCGCTCGAGCAGGCGCGTGAGTCCCTCGCGCTCGCTGCGCGGCGTCGGGAACAGCTCGGCATTCGGCGGCGGCTGGCGCGCGATGTCGCTGGCGCGCAGCGCGAGCTCCAGCGTCGGCGCCGGCAAGGCCAGCTGCGACAGCCGCTCGCGCAGCAGCGCCATCAGGTGCTTCGGGTCGCGCGACGGCTCGGYCAGCGCGATCTCCAGCGTGGTGTGCAAGGGGGTCTTGTCATCGCGCCGCCAGCGCGGCTCGTGCTTCATCAGCAGGCTGAAGCGGCGCACGAAGGCATGCTGCGCCGACAGCCACGCCACCAGCCGCGCCAGCAGCACCTCCACGCCGTGCAGCACCTGCTCGGTGGTGTCGGCCCGCGCGAACAGCTCCAGCGCACTGTCGAAGCTCGCCGGCAGCTCGATCGACACGCGCGGATCGGGGCGCCGGCCGAGCGCGCCATCGAGCTCGACCAGCAAGGCCTCGCCAAAGCGCCGCGTCAGTCCGGCACGCGGCAGGCTGCGCAGGTCGCCCAGCGTGTTCAGGCCCATGCCCTGCAGCGCCTCCCAGTGCTCGCGGCCCGGGCCGAGCAGCCAGACCGGCGCGGCATCGAGCGCGCGCTGCAGCGCGGCGGCATCGGCGCAATGCAGGCCGTCGACGCTCCGCGACAACAGCGCCGAGCCCTGCGCCGTCGGTGTGCTGACGCAGTGCAGCGCATGGCCGAGCGGCCGCAATGCCTCGCGCAGCCGCTGCAGCAGCGCCTCGCGCCCACCGAAGTAACGCAGGCTGGCCTCGACCTCGAGCAGCACGCCCTGCGGCAGCGTGAAGYTGACCGCCGGCGTGAAGGCCAGCGCCGCATGCGCGACGCTCGCGAGCGCCTGGCGGTCGCGCAGCGCGTCGGCCTGGCCGATCAGCAGCTGCGGCGCAAGCGCCAGCGCGGTGGCGCGCTTCAACCCCGGCTTGACGCCCAGCGCCTGCGCGTTCGCATTGGCATGGACGATGCGATGCGCCTCGACCAGCGCGACGGCCGGCTCATCACTGCCGCCGCCCGCCGGGAGCGTCGCCAGGAAGGATTCCAGCGGCAGCAACGGCAGGTGAAGACCGATCCAGAGCATCGCGTGCCCATGCGCACATCAGGCGAGGTTGACGAAGGTCGCGGCGCGCAGCGACGGCGCTGCGGCTGCGCCCTGCCCCGACAGCACCGTCTGCGCCGCCAGCTCGCGGGCCTTGCGCGTGGCGCTGGCCGACAGCACCGGCGGCAGCTCGAGCAGCAGCGCCTGGGCGAGCGGCGGGCCGCGGCGCTTCAGCACGCGCACGCTGAGGCAATCGGCCCCGCCGGCCTGCAACGCCAAGCGCAACGGCGCGGGGCTCGCCTGCTGCTGCACCGCCATCTCGCGCAGCACGAAAGCCGGGCCGTCGTGCGCATGGGCGGCCACCTGCAACCGGCGCAGGCGCTCGGCGCGCAGGCGTGGCGGCAACCACGCCAGCACCGCGCCGACATGCCCGCTGTGCAGCGCCTGCTCCAGCGCCCACAGCCGCGCATCGACACCCGCCTCGTGCGGCCGGCCGTCGACGCCGGGAATGCCCTGCGTGCCGGTGTCGATCACCAGCAGCTGCTCGGCATCCAGCCCCATCTGCATCAGCGCCCAGGCCGACAACGCGGCCGGCGGATCGAACAGCATCACCAGCCGGCCGGCCTGCTGCGTGGCAGCGAGGCTGGGGGCCAGCAGGCGGATTTCGCCGAGGCCAGGGTGGGGCAGCAGCAACTCGCTGAGCGCGCGGCGCGGCCAGCCGCCGCCCGGCAGTTGCGCATCGAGGGCGGCAAAGCCGCTGGGCAGTGCGCGTTCGGCGCTGCGCCCCATCTGGTTGCCGCGCCACACGCTGGTGTGCAAGCGCTCGGGCAGCGGCGCGCGAGCGTGGGGGGCGAAGTGAGTGGTGGCGGAAGGCATGGCAACTACTGTATGCACATCCAGTATATCGATCCACTTGAAAACGGGGGCATGCCGTTACAAGCCTGTTCGAAGCAGCCTTTGGCACATTGATGATTGCTTTTGGCAATCAATTGCGGCAGCATGCCGGGCATGCCCGACGCCCTCTCCCCCTCTGATCCGAGCGACCGCGTGGCCGCGGTGCGCGCCTTCAACCGCTTCTACACGCGCCGCATCGGCGTGCTGCGCGAAGGCCTGGTGGACAGYGGCTTCACGCTGACCGAATCGCGGCTGCTGTGGGAGTTTGCGCACCAGGCGCAGCCGACGGCCGGCGAACTCGCGCGCTCGCTGGAGCTCGACCCCGGCTACCTGAGCCGGCTGCTGCGCGGCCTGCGCGAGCGCGGGCTGATCGAGGCGACGCCGTCGGCCAGCGACGCGCGGCAGTCGCACCTGTCGCTCACCGAAGCCGGCCGGGCCGCCTTCGCGCCGCTGGACAGCGGCTCGCAGCAGCAGGTGCAGGCGCTGCTCGCGGCGCTCGACGAGCCATCGCAGCAGCAGTTGCTGCAGGCGATGGGCACGCTGCAGCGCCTGCTCGACGACGACCCGGCACGCCGCACGCGCCAGCCTTACCTGCTGCGGGCACACCGCCCGGGCGACATCGGCTGGGTGATCGCGCGCCACGGCGCGCTGTATGCGCAGGAGTACCGCTGGGACATCGGATTCGAGGCGCTGGTGGCGCGCATCGCGGCCGCCTTCATCGAGCGCTTCGAGCCGGCGCGCGAGGCCTGCTGGATCGCCGAGCGCGATGGCGCGAACGTCGGCTGCGTCTTCCTCGTGCAGGCGCGCGACGAAGCGACGCAGGCGGTGCAGCAAGGCGTGGCCCAGTTGCGCATGCTGCTGGTCGAGCCGTCGGCCCGCGGGCTGGGGCTGGGGCGCCGGCTGGTGCAGGAGTGCGAGCGCTTCGCGCGCCACGCCGGCTACCGCCGCATCACGCTGTGGACCAACGGCAACCTGAGTGCCGCGCGCGGCATCTACGCGGCCGCGGGCTACCGGCTCGTCGCGAGCGAACCGCACCACAGTTTCGGGCACGATCTGGTCGGAGAAACCTGGATCCTCGATTTGACATGACCTGCCCCTGCGGCCTGCCCGTTCCCTATGCCGACTGCTGCGGCCGCTACCACGCCGGACCGCTGCACCTGCAGGCGCCCGATGCCGAGGCCTTGATGCGCTCGCGTTACAGCGCCTTCGTCAACGGAATGCCGGACTACCTGCTGGCGACCTGGCATGCGAGCACGCGGCCCGCCACGCTGGAGCCCGATCCGCCGGGGCTGCGCTGGCTGGGGCTGGACGTGCGACGGCATGCTTCACAGGATACCGATCACGCGACCGTGGAGTTCATCGCCCGCAGCAAGCTCGGCGGCCGCGCGCAGCGGTTGCACGAGACGAGCCGCTTCGTGCGCGAAGACGGCCGCTGGTTCTACGTCGACGGAGAGTTCTGATCAGGCGAACTCTTGGCGCACGCTGGCCGACATCAGCCGGCGGATGATCCACCCGAGCATCCCGCAGGCCCCGAGCGTCACCAGCACCGCCATCACGCGCGCCGCGGTCACGAAGCCGCCGAACACGCCAAGCGCCCGTGGCGGCAGTGTCGCGGTGCTCAGCGTGCTGTCGACCACCGACTGCATCACCTCCTGCTGCAGCCACACGCCCAGCAGGTTCGCGACGATCGCCAGCAGCAGCAGCGCGATGAAGGTGCGGCGCGCCCAGTTGAGCCGCAGCAGCAGCCCGACCGCCGACACCAGCGTGGCCAGCGACATCACGAGCCCCGCATTGACCACCCACGGCAGGTGGGCGATCAGCAGCCCGAACAGCCCGCTGACCTGCAGCCCCTCGCTGCGAAACCCGCCCGACACCAGCATCGCGTTCTGCAGCAGCGCCGAGGCACAGGCCAGCGCGCCGAGCAGGATGAACACCCACGCGGTCGCGGTGACGAAAATGGAACGGGCTCCGACGGTGATGGTGGTGGGCATGGCGCTTCCTCGACAGCTCCGATTGTCCGGAGCACGGGCGGCCTTGTCATGCGCTGCAACACGCGGCCCCCCAAGATCGAGGGGACGGTAACGCGCCATCTGTGCACATGGCGCCACAAGGTGTCAGTCGATGTATCCACCGGTGTGCGGACCGGGCCGGTGCATCAACCGAAGCGCAGCGCGTATACCGGCGGCAGCTGGGCCGGCAGCGCCGTCCAGAGGTCACCGCCGTCGTCGCTGCCCCACACATGGCCGGTCGTGCTGCCCATCAGCAGGCTGCGGCCGTCCGGCGACACGTCGAGCCCGTGGCGGTACAGCAGGTCGTAGCAATGCTGCTGCGGCAGGCCGCTGTGCAGCGTCTCGAAGCTCGCACCGCCGTCGCGCGTGCGGTTGACCACCAGCGCCCCGCCGACCGGCACACGCTGCTGGTCGGCGACGCCCGGCACGAACCAGGCCGTCTGCGCATCGCCGGGGTGCACCGCGACCGCGAAGCCGAAATCCGACAGCGGGGCGCTCGTCACCTGCTGCCATGAGGCCGACGCGTCGGTCGAGCGCCAGATGCCGTTGTGATGCTGCGTCCACAGCACGTCCGGCTGCGCGGCGCAGCGCACGATGCGGTGCGGGTCCTGCGTGTTCGGCGAGCCGGCCTGCTCCGGCGGCATGTAGGCGGCGCGCATGCCGTCGGCCTGCAGCAGCCAGTTCGCGCCGTCGTCGTGCGTGACCCAGGCGCCACCGCAGCTGATGCCGAGCACCAGGTCGCCGGCCCGCGTGGGATGCGGACAGATCGAATGGATGCCGGGCACGTCGTAGCCGCCGCCGAACCATTCGGCGCGCTCCGGCCGCTGCCACAGCGAATCGACCAGCTGCCACGACGCACCACCGTCGCCGCTGCGAAACAGCCCGCCCGGCAGCGTGCCGAGCCACAGCGTGCCGTGGTCGCGCTCCAGCGACCACACCTGGACCACCTTCCACGGCACGCCGGTCGCATCGGCCGGCTGCACCGGAAAGGCCGGCGCCGCGACCTCGTGCCAGTTGACGCCCTGGTCGTCGGACGCATGCAGCTTGACGCCGAAGTGGCCGAGGTTCAGCGCCGCCAGCAGGCGGCCGTCGGCGCCGGGCGGCAGCAGCATCGACACCGGCTCGCCGAGAAAGCTCGTGCGGGCGATGTCCCACGCGCCGCCGCGGCCGCGCTGCAACTCGAAGAGGCCCTTGCGGGTCGCGACCCAGGCACGCTCTGACATCGGCAACTCCTTGAATCTCAACCGCCGGACAGGGCCTGCATCACGTGGACCCGGCTGTCCGGCCGCAGCGGGTCGGCCAGCGCGGCGCGGTCTGCGCTGCGCACGCCGTCGACGAAGGCCACCACGTTCGGCCGCAGGTGGCCCTGTTCGTCCAGAACGTAGCCACGCAGCCGCGGGTGGGCGGCGAACACCGCGTCGAGCGCAGCGCGCAGGCTGGCGGCGTCGACATCGAGTTCGGGGGTCTCGATGAAGCGGCGCAGCTGCTGCGTGAACACGACGTGGGCCATGGGCACGATGATGCCCGCCGCGGCCAGCCGCGACAATCCACCGGATGAATTACGGACCCTTCTACGCCGCCCTCGCCTTCGCGCTGTGGGGCATCTTCCCGCTGTTCTTTCGCCGGCTGTCCATGCTGCCCGCCGGCGAGGTGCTGGCGCACCGCATCGTCTGGTCGCTGGCCTTCGTGCTGATCGTGCTGGGCGTGCGCCGCCAGTGGGGCTGGCTGCGGCCGCTGCTGCGCCAGCCGCGCGTGCTGGGCGCGTTCGCCGCCAGCGCGCTGCTGCTGGCGGTGAACTGGCTGACCTACATCTGGTCGGTCAACAACGGCCACGTGATCGACGCGAGCCTCGGCTACTTCATCACGCCGCTCGTCAACGTGCTGCTCGGCTACACCGTGCTGCACGAGCGGCCGCGCCGCGGCCAATGGATCGCGCTCGCGCTGGCGACGGCCGGCGTGGTCTGGCTCACGGTGCAGGCCGGCCAACTGCCGTGGATTGCGCTGGTGCTGGCCGCGAGCTTCGGCAGTTACGGGCTGTTGCGCAAGGTGGCGGTGCTCGGGCCGCTCGAAGGCCTCACGCTGGAGGCCATGCTGCTCGCGCCCTTGGCCATCGCCGCGCTGCTGTTCTGGCAGGCGCAGGGCACCGGGCTGTTCCCGCT
Organism: Rhizobacter sp. P5_C2; assembly: GCF_054049715.1. Taxonomy (NCBI): domain Bacteria; kingdom Pseudomonadati; phylum Pseudomonadota; class Betaproteobacteria; order Burkholderiales; family Sphaerotilaceae; genus Rhizobacter; species Rhizobacter sp. P5_C2. The sequence continues at coordinate 6,234 of NZ_JBFULV010000010.1, forward strand.
GCCCGACACCGCGACCAACCTGTGGCTGCTGGCGGCCGGGCCGATCACCGCGGTGCCGCTGCTGCTGTTCGCCGCCGGCGCGCGCCGCATCTCGATGACGACGCTCGGGCTGATGCAGTACATCGGCCCGACGATCCAGTTCGGGCTCGGCGTGTGGCTGTTCGGCGAACCGTTCGGCGGCGCGCGGCTGCTGGGGTTCGGGCTGATCTGGCTGGCGCTGGCGGTGTACAGCGTGGAAGGGTGGTTGACGGTGCGGCGCGCCCGCGCCTGAAGCCGCCGACACAGGGGTTTCAGCTGGTCACAACCCGGCACCGCCGCGGCGGCATCGCGCGTTCAGAATGGAAACGATTCCACCGGACCTTTCCACCATGAACCGTCGAACCCACCTTGCGCTGCTGTCGTTGAGCATGGCCCTCTCCGCTTGCGGCGGCGGCTCGGACGACGAATCGTCCCAGCCGGTGTCGGGTGCTCCGCCGGCACCCGCACCTTCACCGGCACCCGCTCCGGCGCCTGCCCCCGCACCGGCGCCCTCTCCCGCACCGGCCCCTGCTCCGGCCCCCGCGCCGGCTCCTGCGCCAAGCCCCGCACCGGCTCCCGCGCCTGCACCGGCCCCTGCGCCCGCTCCGGTACCTGCCCCGGCCCCGGCGCCTGCACCCGCGCCGTCCTCCACCGACCTGASCGATGCCCGCAAGAAGGACATCGCGATGCAGATCGTCTCSAGCGCCGAGAACTCGTCGCTGAACTGGAAGGCGCAGTACGCCTACATCCAGGACATCMAYGACGGCCGCGGCTACACCGSCGGCATCATCGGCTTCTGCTCCGGCACCAGCGACATGCTGGAAGTCGTCCAGGACTACACCCAGCGCTCGCCGAACAACGTGCTGGCCAAGTACCTGCCGGCACTGAAGAAGGTGAACGGCAGCGATTCGCACGCTGGCCTCGATCCGAACTTCACCGGCGACTGGAAGACCGCCGCCGCCGACGTGATCTTCCAGCAGTCGCAGGACAGCGTGCGCGACGACACCTACTTCAATCCGGCGGTGAGCCAGGCCAGGACCGACGGCCTGCGCGCACTCGGCCAGTTCGCCTACTACGACGCGATCGTGATGCACGGCCCGGGCAACAACGGCGTCAGCTTCGGCGGCATCCGCAAGGCGGCGATGGCGAAGGCCAAGACGCCTGCGCAGGGCGGCGACGAGACGACCTACCTGAACGCCTTCCTCGATGCCCGCGTGGCCGCGATGAAGACCGAAGAAGCGCACAGCGACACCACCCGCGTCGACACCGCGCAGCGCGTGTGGCTGAAGGCCGGCAACTTCGACCTGAACACGCCGCTGAACTGGAAGGTTTACGGCGACAGCTTCAGCATCAAGTAGCGCCTGGCCGGGCCGGAAAGCCCGAGCGGCGCCGTCGCCTGCTGGCGGCGTGGCAACATCGTTGCCCGATGCGCTCGTTGTCCTTCCGCCGCTGGCACCGCCCGGCCGCCCTCGCGGCCGGCATCGCCGTGCTGCTTGGCCTGCAGATCGGCTGCGCGACGCTCGACGAACGCCAGCGTGCCTGGATCTTCCAGCCCGGCGACCGCGTCTGGTACGGCGGTGCCGCGGCCGCCAAGGGCATGGACGACGCCTGGATCGACTACCGCTCCCACGTCGCCGAATCGCGTGACCAGGCGGTGCGCCTGCACGGCCTGTGGCTGCCGCAAGACGACCCCAAGGCGCCGGTGCTGCTCTACCTGCACGGGGCCCGCTTCGACGTGCGCACCAGCGCGACCCGCATGCGGCGCATGCATGAGCTGGGCTTCTCGGTCCTGGCGATCGACTACCGCGGCTTCGGCCGCAGCAGCGCCGGCCTGCCGTCACAGGAGCTGGCCGCCGAGGATGCCCACGCCGCGTGGGACTGGCTCGCGCAGAAGCGCCCGCACGCCCGCCGCTTCATCTTCGGCCACTCGCTGGGCGGTGCGATCGCGGTGCAGCTCGCGGCCGAGGTGCCCGACGAGGCCGGCCTGATCGTCGAAGGCGGCTTCACGTCGATCCCCGACGTGGTGTCGACCTTCCGCTGGGGCTGGCTGCCGGTCGCACCGTTCATCACGCAGCGCTTCGATGCCGCGTCGCGCATCGCCGACGTCGGTTCGCCGGTGCTGGTGGTGCACGGCAGCGACGACACGCTGATCCAGCCGGCGCTCGGCCGCGCGCTGTTCGAACGGGCCCGCGAGCCGAAGCGCTTCCTGCTGGTCGAAGGCGCCTCGCACCACAGCACCAACGACCTGGGGCAGCCGCAATACCGCGCTGCGGTGGCCGAGCTGTTCGGCGTCGGCGCTAGCGCAGATCCCCCGCCAGCGAAGCCAGCGTCTCCGGGCTGATCGCCACATGCGCCGGGTAGTGCGTGTGGTCGCAGCCCAGCTTGCAGGCCGCTCCGGCGCGCAAGGCCTCGCGTGCGGCGGGCGGAAATTCGAAGCGCAGGAAATGCACCGCCGAGGTCTTCTCGTCGGTCTCGCGGTCGAGGTCTTCGTCGGCGATCGCGTAGACGCGCGCCTGGCCCTCGACCTCGACGAACATGCGGTCCTCGATGCCGATCAGCCGTGCCAGCTCGCGGCGGCGCTCGTGCACGTCGGGGTACTCGATCAGCATCGTCGCCTTCCAGTTGGCGCCGTCGGGCAGCAGCGGCGCGTAGGCCTCGATCTCGCCCTGGATGCCGTCCTCGTCGAAGATCTTCTCGATGTGCAGCATCTCCTGGATCTGGCGGCGGATCGTCTGCTCGTCCTCGAACTGCACGGTGACATGCTCGCCCAGCGCCACCGAGCGCATCCGGCGGTGCGCGATGAAGGCCGACCGCTGCGCAGTGCGGATCTTCGCGTAGGCCTCCAGCGTCAGCAGGCTGTCCTTCGTGATCATCTCGGTCGCTCCGTCAGAGTCCGTAGGCGATGCGCACCAGGCTCAGCGGGTGCGCGAGCCTGGCGGCCGGCGCGCCCTGCTGCGCCATGCCCTGCGCGATGTGGTGCCCCGCCAGCGCGCAGTCGGAGCTGATGTAGTCCGGCCCGTTCGCCGCCATCGCCTTGAACACCGGCTTGCCGATCTTCATCGCGACCGGGTGGGTCGGCGTCTTCACGCCATAGGTGCCGGCATGGCCGGAGCAGCGCTCCACCGTGTTGAGCTGCACCGTGACCGCCTGGCCGATCAGCTTCAGAACCTCCTCGGTCTTCTTGCCGATCTTCTGCACGCGGCCGTGGCAGGGCACGTGGTAGCTCACCTTGCCGAGCGGCTGCTTGAAGTCGGTCTTCAACAGGCCGTCCTTGTGGCGCGCCATCAGGTATTCGAACGGGTCGAACATCGCCGCCTGCACCCGCTTCACGTCGGCATCGTCCGGGAACATCAGCGGCAGCTCCTGCTTGAACATCAGCGTGCAGCTCGGGATCGCGCTCAGGATCGCGAAGCCCTCGCTCGCGTAGCGCGCCAGCACCGGCACGTTGGCCTCCTTGTGCCGCGCCACCGCATCGAGGTCGCCGAGCTCCAGCTTCGGCATGCCGCAGCACGACTCCTTGTCGACGATCGTGTACGGAATGTCGTTGTGCTCGAGCACCTTCAGCAGGTCATGGCCGATGCCGGGCTCGTTGTAGTTGACGTAGCAGGTCGAGAAGATCGCCACCTTGCCCGGCGTGCGCTCGCCGTTCGTCACGACAGTCGCCGCGCCCTGCTTCTTCGCGCTCCAGCGGAAGCGGCTCGCGGCCAGGTCGGGCAGCCAGGCCTCGGGGTGCACGTGCAGCGTGCTGTCGAGCAGCGCGCGCATCGGCTTCGTGCGGTTCAGCGCATTCGCCACTTGCACCACCACCGGGATGCCGGCGAACTGGCCGTGCACGTCGGTCGACGCGAGGAAGCGCTCGCCGGCACCGACCTCGCCCTTCTTGAACTTGATCGCCTTGGCCCGCAGCATCGTGTGCGGGAAATCGAGGTTCCACGGGTGCGGCGGCACGTACGGGCACTTCGTCATGTAGCAGAGGTCGCACAGGTAGCACTGGTCGACCACACCCGCGTAGTCGGCCTTCGCGACGCCGTCGACCTCGCCGGTCTTGCTGCCGTCGACCAGGTCGAACAGCGTCGGGAACGACTGGCACAGGCTCACGCAGCGCCTGCAGCCATGGCAGATGTCGAAGACGCGCTCCATCTCGTGGAGGCAGGCCTCCTCGTCGTAGAACGCCGGGTTCTTCCAGTCGACCGGGTGGCGTGTGGGCGCTTCGAGATTGCCTTCGCGGGTCATGCTGTCAATCGACCAGCGCGTCCAATGCTTTCTGGTACCGGTTGGCGTGCGAACGCTCGGCTTTGGCCAGCGTCTCGAACCAGTCGGCGATCTCGTCGAAGCCTTCGGTGCGCGCTTGTCGCGCCATGCCCGGGTACATGTCGGTGTACTCGTGCGTCTCGCCGGCCACCGCGGCCAGCAGGTTCTGCCGGCTCGAGCCGATCGGCAGCCCGGTGGCCGGGTCGCCCACCACCTCCAGGAATTCGAGGTGGCCGTGCGCATGGCCGGTCTCGCCCTCGGCGGTGGAGCGGAACAGCGCCGCCACGTCGTTCTGCCCTTCGATGTCGGCCTTGTTCGCGAAGTAGAGGTAGCGGCGGTTGGCCTGCGATTCGCCGGCAAACGCGTCCTTCAGGTTCTGCTCGGTCTTCGATCCTTTCAATCCCATGGCGCTCTCCTGCTAGTGAATGAGGGGTCCGGCGAACCGTAGCGCGCTGGCCGGCGCGCGGCAAATACAAAGCTTCAATGCAGTGCATAGCAGGCCGCTATGTTTTCCGCGGGTAAACGAGGAAGGTAAAAGCGCGAGGACGAAAAATCGCCGGACCGGTCACCCCAGGCCGAGCAGTTGGCGGGTGAGCTGGTTGAGCCGCCCGTCGGGCGACGCCAGGTCGTGCAGCACGGTCAGGTGGTTGGTGCCGGGGATGCGCTCGCACACCGGCACCGCGCGCTCGCCCCAGGCGGTGCGGATGGCGTCGTTCTGCGCGAGGAATTCCTCGCTCTCGTCCCCCCCGACGGCGGCGCACAGCACGCCGTTCGGCGCCGGCATCGCCACCGGGCTCAGCTTCGCGGCGAGCGCCGGCGTGAGCCGCAGGTCGGCCGCCAGGAAGGGTGTGCGGCGCACCGGCTCCAGGTCGAACACGCCGCTCACCGCCAGCGCGCCACGCACCAGGTACGGCGGCAGGTCGGCGCCCACCTGGGGCCATTCGCAGTTCAGCAGCATCGCGGCCAGGTGGCCGCCGGCCGAATGCCCGGCCACGATGATGCGCAGCGGGTCGCCGCCGTACAGCGCCGCGTTGCGCCACACCCAGGCCAGCGCCTTCACCATCTGCAGCGCGATGAAGTCGATGCCCACCGGTGCTGCCGGCGTACCCGGGCACAGCGCGTAGTTCGGCACCACCACCATCGCGCCGGCATGCACGAAGGTCGGCGCGACGAAGGAATGGTCGGATTTGTCGAGCGAGCGCCACCAGCCGCCGTGGATGAACACCAGCACCGGGGCGCCGGCGCGCGGCGACGGGAAGATGTCGAGCGTCTCGTTCGGGCCGTCGCCGTAGGGCACGTCGAGGCGGCGCGACAGCCCGTCGCGCGACAGCGCCGAGGCCTTCGCCCACCGCTCGAAGATCTCCGGGTGCTCGGGGATGCGGGCCCGGTTGTTGTATTGCTTGTCGAGGCGGTCGGGGTCGAATCGGGCCATGCAATCTCCGCGGTGCCGGCGCAGGGTGCCGGATGGGCCTGTTTCTAACCCGCCCGCCGCCGCAGGGCAAGCCGGCGCAGGTCACCGATCGAAACCGGTGCAGCCCCCGCGCCACGGCAGAATGCGCCATCGCTACGAGGCCCGCATGCACGCACCTTCCCACCGCCCTTCGCGCGGATTCACGCTGATCGAACTGATGGTGGTCGTGGCCGTCATCGCCATCCTGGCGACGCTGGCGGTGCCCAGCATGCAGGGCCGGCTGGTGCGCGGGCAGCTGGTCGACGCGGTCAAGCTGGCCGACATCGCGAAGGCGCCGGTGGCCGCCGCCTGGGCCACCACCAAGACCCTGCCGCTGGACAACGCCGCCGCCGGGCTGCCGGCCAGCGACAAGATCGTCAGCACGCTGGTCAGCTCGGTGGCGGTCGAATCGGGCGCGATCCAGATCACCTTCGGCAACCAGGCCAACGGCGCGATACGCGGCAAGACGCTGACGCTGCGCCCGGCGGTGGTCGAGGACGCACAGGTCGTGCCGGTCTCGTGGGTCTGCGGCAATTCGGCCGTGCCGGCCAAGATGACGGCCAAGGGGCTCAACAAGACCGATGTGCCACCCAATTTCCTGCCGGTGAACTGCCGCTGAGCTGCCCTGCCTGCCACCGAGCGCGGCGCGATCCGCCACCCAAAAGCTGGCACGAAGATCGCTTCCATGTCCTCACCTGGCCGGAACAACCCGCGCCAGGTGGTCGTTCCGGCGGTTTCGGGGCGATCCAGAAACATGGAGTTCACATGATTGACAAACAACGTCACCGCCCTCGCCCCGTCCCCCACGGCTTCCTGCCGAACTGGGTGCTGGTGGTGCTGGCGACCGGCGCGATGGCCCTGGTCGGCTTTGCGCATTCGTTCGTCTGATCGCTTCAGCCCCCGAAGTCCTGGTTCAGGCCCAGCGTCGCACCGGTGTAGCCACCGGCATCGGCCGGGCGGTGGCGTGACAGGCTCAGGTCCAGGCTGAACCGGCTCGACAGGTTCCAGCGTCCGCCCAGCCGCGACACCCGTTCACCGACGATCCTGCTGTGCTCCAGCAGCACGCTGGCGGCGTCACCGGCCGCCCACTCGCCAGCGGCGCCCCAGCGCCGCGTGGTGTCCACGCCGCGCATCCGGTCCCAACCCGCGTTCAGGTGCAACTGCAGCGCCGTTGTCGCCCACGCGGTGAGCGGCACGTACAGCGTGTGCGCATGCCGGCGATCCCATGGCGTCCCCCAGACCAGCCCGAGGCTCAGGCGCTGGGCGGCCGGATCGGCCACCCATTTCACCTGCGGCCCCAGGCTACGCTGCACGCCGCCGTCATCGCGCAGGCGATCGGCGTTCAGGCCCAGCTCGACCGGCCCGACCCGACAGGCCGGGCCCAGGTGCTGCTGCTGGGCGTCGACGCGATGCGCGCGACCCAGCCAAGCCTCGACCTGGCAGTGCCCCGGGTCGGCGATGGTGGCGTCGTCGACGTCGAAGTGCCCACCGGCCGCATGCGCCGGCAGCAAGGCGAAACCCAGCACCAGGCCGGCAAGGAGTGGATACGGCACCTCGCGAGTATCTGCGCCGTGGATGTCAGAGCGATGGCGGGCGGCGATAGACTGCGCGAGGCCGCACCGGCCGCTCGCAACGTCACCCCCGCCCCCATGTACGCGCCATTCTTCGGGCTCAAGCAGGAGCCCTTCTCGATCGCCCCGGATCCGCGCTACCTGTTCATGAGCGAGCGGCACCGCGAGGCGCTCGCGCACCTGCTGTACGGCGTGCGCGGCGGCGGCGGCTTCGTGCTGCTGACCGGCGAGATCGGCGCCGGCAAGACCACCGTCTGCCGCTGCTTCCTCGAGCAGATCCCGAAGCGCTGCAACGTCGCCTACATCTTCAACCCGAAGCTGACGGTGCTCGAGCTGCTGAAGACGGTGTGCGAGGAATTCCGCATCCCGTACCAGCACCAGGGCGCGGGCGCGCCGACCGTCAAGGACTACCTCGACCCGCTGAACGACTTCCTGCTGCGCACCCACGCGATCGGCCTGAACAACGTGCTGATCATCGACGAGGCGCAGAACCTGTCGCCCGACGTGCTGGAGCAGCTGCGCCTGCTGACCAACCTCGAGACCACCGAGCGCAAGCTGTTGCAGATCATCCTGATCGGCCAGCCCGAGCTGCGCGACATGCTGGCGCGGCCGCAGCTCGAGCAGCTCGCGCAGCGCGTGATCGCCCGCTACCACCTGAAGGCGCTGAGCGAGAAGGAAACCTCGCAGTACATCCGCCACCGCATGGCCGTGGCCGGCATGCGCACCGCGCTGCCCTTCGACCGGCCGGCGCGGCACCGCATCTTCCAGCTGTCGCGCGGCGTGCCGCGGCGCATCAATCTGCTGTGCGACCGCGCGCTGCTGGGCGCCTACGGGCAGGGCCAGCCGCGCGTCGACGAAGCCATCGTCGAGAAGGCGGCGGCCGAGGTGTTCGGCTCGGCCCACGACGACGACGCGACGCTGCCTGCCGCGTCGCGCTTCCAGCAGGCAGCCCGCTGGGGGCTCGGCGCGGCCGGCGCCGCGGCGCTGCTGGGCATGGTGGCCTGGGCGGTCGACGGGCGGCTCGGGCGGCCTTCCAGCGGCAACCCCGATGCGCAGGCGTCGCAGTTCCCGGCATCGGCGGCCAGTTCGCCCGACAAGGCCCGCCCGGCGGTGGCTGCCGCATCGGCTGCCACCCCAACCGCACCACCGGCCAGCGCGGTGTCGCTCGACCTGCGTGATGGCATGAAGACCGCCTGGCGCAGCGAGAAGGAAGCCTGGCGCGAGCTGGCCCCGGCGTGGAAACTCCCCGCCGACCTGCCGGACCCCTGCGCCAGCGCGCAGCGCGAGAACCTGCTGTGCTTCCGCACCGTGGCGACGCTGGCGCTGATCCGCCAGCTGAGCCGCCCCGGCATCCTGCTGCTGCGCGACGACGCCGGCCAGTCGGTCTTCGTGCTGCTGACCGCGCTGACGCCGCAGACCGCGACGCTGCGCGCCGGCGGCGTCTCGCAGACGGTGTCGCTGCTGTCGCTGGCCAAGGTGTGGCGCGGCGATTTCGCGACCTTCTGGCGCGCGCCCGAGGGCTACCAGTCGGCGCTGAACGAGGGCAACGCCGGGCCGGTGGTCGAGGCGCTGGCCACGCTGGTGGCACGGGCCGAGGGCGCGAGCGCGCCGAGCGGCGGCCCCGCCTTCAACGCGGCGCTGAAATCGCGCCTCGCCAGCTTCCAGGTGGCCTGGGGCCTCACCGCCGACGGCGTCGCCGGTCCCACCACCTTCATGCAGCTCAACCGCGCCACCGGCGTCGACGAGCCGCGCCTGCAGGCCGATGCCGGCCTGGTCCACTGAGAGGCATTGCGATGTCCTACATCCTCGATGCCCTGCGGCGCGCCGATTCCGAACGCGAACGGGGCCGCGTCCCCGGGTTGCATGCCCAGCCGGCCGGCAGCGCGGCCGATGAGGACGACATGCCCGATGGCCGCGGCGGCATGCGATGGGGCTTCGTCGCCTCGCTGCTCGGGCTGGCGCTGATCGTGGTCTTCGCGTGGATGGCGTTCGGGCGCGACAAGCCGATCGAGGTGATCGTCTCGGCCCCGCCGCCGCCACAGCCGGTACCGGCCCCTGCGCCACCCGCGCCCGCCGCGATGGTGACGGCGCCTGCACCTGCGCCCGCCCTGGCATCGAGCGCGGAACCGGTGGCGGCCTCGTCCGCATCCGCAACGACCACCGCGGCACGCGCCACACCGGCTGCCGAGAAGCCGCAGCGCAAGCCGGTGCCCGCCAGGCGAGAAGCCGCACGCCCCGCCACGCCAGCCGTCGACGAGACGCCGGCCGTGCCGATGAGCGAGCTGCCCGACGACGTGCGCCGCCAGCTGCCGGCGCTGTCGATCAGCGGGGCCAGCTACTCCGCGAGCCGCGGGAGCCGCATGCTGATCGTCAACGGCCAGCTCTACCACGAGGGCGACACCATCGCGCCCAACCTGCACCTGGAGCAGATCCGGCTCAAGTCGGCGGTGCTGCGCTACAAGAACTACCGCTACAGCGTCGGCTACTGATTCCGTCGTACGCTGCCCCCATCCGCCACTGCAGGAGAACGGCCATGAGCGATAAATCCATCCTCGACCACATCAGCGCCCTCGTCGACGAGGAGCAGCACCTGCGCGACGGCGCCAAGGCGCCCGGCCAGAACGCCGAGCGCATCCGCCACATCGAGCACCAGCTCGACCAGTGCTGGGACCTGCTGCGGCAGCGCCGCGCCAAGCGCGAGTTCGGCGAAGACCCGGCGAGTGCCAAAGTGCGCGACGAGAAGACCGTCGAAGGCTACGAAGGCTGACACCAGGCCCGCCTCACTTCACACAGGCTTCATCCGGCGTTCGACGACGCCGGGGACAGTGCGCCGGTGCCCACCACCGCGCGCCTCGCGCACTGTCCCATGTCCCACCTCATCGTTCACGGCGGCCAGCCCTTGTCGGGCCGCATCGTCCCGTCGGCCAACAAGAACGCGGTGTTGCCGGTCCTGTGCGCGACGCTGCTGACGCGGCAGCCGGTGCGCCTGCGCCGCGTGCCCGACATCACCGACGTGCGCAAGATCCTCGACGTGTTCCGCTCGCTCGGCAGCCGGGTCGAGATCGACTTCAAGACCGGGCTGCTCGACCTGCACCACCGCCTCACGAACTTCGACGAGACGGTGCACCGCCTGCCGCAGGAGATGCGCTCGTCGATCATGCTGGTGCCGCCGCTGCTGGCGCGCTTCGGCGTCGCGCGCATCGAGAACGACGTGCAGGGCTGCACGCTGGGCGTGCGCGAGATCGATCCGCACGTCGAGGTGCTGCAGCGCTTCGGCGCGCGCGTCGAGCGCCGGCCTGACGCGCTGATCGTGCGCGGCGACGGCCCGCTGCGCGCGGCCGACCACTGGCTCGACTACGCGTCGGTCACCACCACCGAGAACTTCGTGCTGTGCGCCGCGCTCGCCGAGGGCAGCGCGACGCTGATGAACGCGGCCTCTGAGCCGCACGTGCAGGAGTTCTGCGAGTTCATGCGCCAGCTCGGCGCGCGCATCGAAGGCTGCGGCACCTCGCGGCTGACGATCCACGGCGTCGACGCGCTCGGCGGCGCCGATTACAGCTTCGCCGACGACTTCCACGAGGTCGTGACCTTCCTCGCGCTCGGCGCGATCACCGGCGGCGACGTGCGGGTGCGCAACACCGCGCCGCACCAGTTCCCGCTGATCGACCGCAGCTTCGCGAAGCTGGGCGTGCAGGTGCTGCACGAGGGCGGCTGGTCGCGCACCGTGGTCGACGGCCCGCTGCGCGTGGCCGAGCCGTTCACGCAGAACATGCTGCCGAAGATCGAGGCCGCGCCGTGGCCCTACCTGCCGGTCGACCTGCTGCCGATCTTCATCGCGCTCGGCACGCGCGCGCACGGCAGCGTGATGTTCTGGAACAAGGTCTACGACGGCGCGCTCGGCTGGACCTCGGAGCTGTCGAAGTTCGGCGCCCACGCGTTCCAGTCGGATCCGCACCGCATCGTCACCTTCGGCGGCAAGCCGCTGTCGCCGGCCGAAGTCGAGAGCCCCTACATCATCCGCGTCGCGATCGCGCTGCTGATGCTGGCGGCCAGCATCCCGGGCCGCTCGGTGATCCGCAACGCCGGGCCGATCCGGCGCGCGCACCCGCAGTTCGTCGAGAACCTGTGTGCGCTCGGGGCGAAAATCGAATGGGAGGCGGGGGACTGAGGGCGGAGAGGCCGATTCAGCGCGGCTCGGCGGCGAACACGAGGTCGGTGCGCCACTTCGACATGTCGGGCTCGGTGTCCGGTCCGTCGAGGTAGAACTCGTAGCGCCCGTCCCAGACCTCGGCCTTGCCGCGCGGGTGCTTGCGCCACGCCACGTCGTGCTGCTGCCCCCAGGCGAGCAGGTAGCCGGTGGCCGGCATCAGCTCGTCGGGGTGGCCGGTGTGGCGCATCGTCACGTAGCTGCCGGCGGCGATGCGGCCCGACTGCACCCGGGCATCGCCCGCGGCCGGCTTCTCGACGATGGTGCCGACGTCGATCTCCATCAGCCCGGCCATGTCGATCACGTTGTAGCGGAAGAAGAGCGGGCCGACCGGCGGCACGCCGTGCGCCTGCAGCCACTCGAACAGCTGCGGGATCAGCGGCACCACCTTGGTCCCGATCTCGCCCATCGCCACCTCGGTGCGGATGAACATGCAGGGCTGCTCGAGGCGCTGTTCGAAGCGCGGGGTCGTCAGGGTCGTCATGCGAGGCTCCTTTCGTCAGGCTGGGTCAATCTCCATCTGCATCGGTGAACTCGATCGTCACCTTCCAGGCCGTCGCGATCGGCGGGTCGATCACTGCGCGCAGCGCGACCAGCGCCTTCACCGGCGCCGCGATGCGCGCCGGCGTCCAGGTGGCTGCGTCCACCGGCAGCGCCGCGACGGACTGCCGCACCGCGGCCACCGCGCGGCGCAGCGCCGCACCATGCGGCTTCGCGAGGCCCTGCTCGGCCAGCACGTCGTCGAGCCCCCAGCGCGGCCCGCCCTGCGTGTAGGCCAGGCCCGGCGTCTGCCCGAGCAGCAGCTGCGCGACACCATCCACATGCGCCAGCAGGAACTCCCGCGTGTGCTTCGTGCGCATGCTGTCGAAGTTCTCCAGCGCATCGCGCTGCCCCGGCACCTGCAGCGCCTGCGCACGGGCCGCCTTCTCGAGCTTCTTGCCGCGCAGCAGTTCGACGCTGCCGACCAGCAGGTTCAGGATCAGCTTCTTCGCCGCCGGCACGTCGGGCGGCGTCGCCGAGCGCCAGTGCTCGGCCTCGGTGCGCCAGCCGGCCAGCAGCAGGCCCACCTCTTCCTTCAGCGACATCGCGATGCGCAGCGTGTAGCGGCACAGCGCCGGGCTGCGCAGCACCGGCGCGTCGGGCTCGGTGCCGGCCGGGAACAGCAGCCATTCGAGCGCCGGCAGCCCCTTCACCGCGGTGCCCCAGCGCTCCATCGCGTCATTCGCGGCCGCACCGGTCATCGGCGCCGTCGCGGTGACGGTGGCGGCCTGCTGGATCACCTTCGGCCGGGTCGGCCAGAAATCGATCGCCTTCGAACTGCGCCGCGCAAGCGTCGGGCCCATCTGCAGTGCCTCGAGCCGGCGCCAGCTCAGCATCGCCTGCAGCCACAGCGCCTGGCTCTCCTTCAGCTGGGCCGGCGTCGGCTTGCCGCCGGCCGCCATCGCCGCATCGAGCACCGCCACCAGCCCGGCCGCGCTGCGGTCCAGCGCGTCGTAGGCCGGCAGCGCCCACTGGTCGTGCAGCATCTGCATCCAGGTGACGAACGGGTCGGTGGCCGCGCGGGCCCCGGCCGGGGCGGCCGAGATCGCGGCGATCGACGCCAGCCGCCACAGCAGCTCGCGGCGCGCCAGGGCGGCGCGGGGCGGACGGTGAACCGGGCTCGCAGGCATCGGCAGATTATGGACAAAGTCACACTTCTCGCGTGTCTTTTCCGGTCCGCCCCCGCCCCCCTGCCCGAGGGACGACCCCCTGCCCGGGTGGTGTTTTCTGCCAGATCCCTATGGTGCAATGCGACGCCTTTTCCCTCGGCGGGGCGCTTTCCGACCCTGCCGATTCGCCCCCACGCCAAGCCGCATGACCCGACCCGACGCCTCCGCCGCCCCCGCCTCGTTGCCCTCGCGCAACCTGACGGTCGACGGCCTGCGCGGCATCGCGGCGATGCTGGTCGTGCTCTACCACCTCTACCTCAACACCGAGACGCTGCTGCGCCCGTTCACGCCCGACTGGCTGCACACGCTGATCGGCAGCTTCGGCGCCACCGGCGTCAACGTGTTCTTCGTGCTGAGCGGCTTCGTGATCTCGATGAGCCTGCGCGACGCGCCGCTGTCGGGCCGCTACGTCGCGATGTTCGCGCTGCGCCGCTCGGTGCGGCTCGACCCGCCGTACTGGGCCACGATCATCCTGTGCATCGGGATGGCCAAGCTGTCGGCGCTGCTGTTCGCCGAACTCGCCGGCCGCGGCCAGTTCTCCGCCGCGCAGATCGTCGCGCACCTGTTCTACCTGCAGGACATCCTCGGCTACGGCGACATCTCGGCAGTGTTCTGGACGCTGTGCATCGAGCTGCAGTTCTACCTCGTGCTGGTGCTGGTGCTGACCGCCGCGCACGATCCGGCGCAGCCGCGCAGCCGCCCGATCCTCGCGGTCGCCGCGCTGGTCGCACTGTCGCTGGTGCTCGCGGTCGGCCAGATCAAGCTGCCGGTCGACGGCCTGTTCGTGCGCTACTGGCACATGTTCGCGCTGGGTGCGCTGACCTGCTGGTGCGTGTTCGGCGACCTGTCGTGGCGCTGGTGGTGGGCGCTGGTCGTCGTCGAGCTCGCGGTGGTGTTCGGCAGCGCGCCGTCGCTGCCCCACGTCGCGCCGGTGCTGGCCGCGCTGGTGCTGGTGCTGTCCAGCCGCTGGGTGGCCGCGCGCGGCTGGCTCAGCGGCGCGCTGCACCAGTTCCTCGGCAAGCTGTCGTACAGCCTCTACCTGATGCACCCGATCGTCGGCTGGAGCACGATCTCGGTGCTGAAGAAGCTGTTCGGCGACCACCCTTCCGTGCCGCTCGGCCTGCTGTACATGGCCTGCGGCATCGGCACCAGCATCGTCGCCGCGTGGATCCTGTACCGCGCCGTCGAGCTGCCGGCCATCCGCTGGAGCAAGAAGGTGCCGATGCCGCGCGCCGCCGTCCCCGCGGTGCACGCTGCCGTCGCGACCTGACCCGGCCGTCCCCATGTCCTCCACCGCCTCGGAAGTCGGCCGCTTCTTCAAGCACTCGGGCATCTATGCCATCGGGAATGCGCTGAACCGCGTCGGCGCCTTCCTGCTGCTGCCGATCTACACCCGGCTGCTGTCGCCGGCCGAATACGGCACGCTCGAAACGCTGTACCTGGTGTCGACCGTCGTCTCCGGCGTGCTCGGCGTCGGCATCGCGCACGCGACGCTGCGCTTCTACTTCGACTACAAGGACGCCGCCGACCGCCGCTCGGTGGTCAGCACCAACCTGATCGCCTCGCTGGTCATCTCCATCATCGGCGTGCTGGTCGTCTCGCTGTTCGCCAACCCGCTCGCCGCCTGGCTGTTCAAGGGCCAGTCGCTCGGCTGGGCGATCCAGTGGATGCTCGCCACCATCGTGTTCGAGCTCGCGTCGCAGGTCGGCCTCGCCTACGTGCGCGCGGTCGAGCGCTCGATGCTGTTCATCGTCGTCTCGTTCGTGAAGCTGGTGGTGCAGGTGATCGCCAACTCGGTCGCGCTGATGCACTTCAACGCCGGCGTCGAAGGCGTGATGGCCGGCAACTGCCTGACCGTCGCGCTCGGCTTCGCGCTGCTGTCGTGGGTGACGCTGCGCGACTGCGGGCTGCGCTTCGAATGGGCCAAGCTGATGCCGGTGCTGCGCTACAGCCTGCCGCTGCTGTGGACCACGATGGTCGGTGTCGTCGCGAGCACCGCCGACCGCTTCCTGCTGCAGTCGCTGGTGTCGCTGGAGGCACTGGGCATCTACGCACTCGCGCTGAAGCTGTCGAAGCTCGCGTCCGACCTGGTCGGCGAGCCGATCAACCGGGCCTACGGCGCGTTCCGCTTCACGATCATGGAGCGCGACGACGCCGGCGTCATCCAGGCCCAGGTGGTGCGCTACCTCGCGGTGATCCTGTCGCTGATCGGCCTGGCCATCGTGCTGTTCGCCGGCGATGCGCTGCGCCTGATCGCGGCGCCCGCCTACTGGGAAGCCGCGCGCTACCTGCCGTGGCTGGTGGGCGCCGCCGTGCTGCAGGTGCTGACCTACCCCCTGCAGACCGGCATCTACTACCAGAAGAAATCCAGCAGCATCTTCCACATCGCGCTCGCGGCCTGCGTCGCCGGCCTGGTGCTGGGCGTGCCGCTGATCTGGGCCTTCGGCATCCTCGGCGCCTGCCTCTCGGTGCTGGGCGTCTCGATCGTCTCGGTGGTGATGACCGACCGCATCAGCCAGCGCTTCTTCCCGGTGCACTACGAATGGCGCAAGCTCGGCACGCTGCTCGCGCTGGTGATCGCCGTCGCGGTCGCCGGCCAGGCGGCCGACCGGCTGCCGCTGCTGTGGAGCCTGCCGCTGCGCTTCGTGCTCAGCGCCGCCTTCCTGGTCGGCATCGTCGCGACGCGCGTGATCGAGCCGGCCGAACTGGCCGCCGCACGCGCGAAGCTGCTGCAGCGCTTCGGCCGGCCTTCCGGGGCCGCGACATGAGCTTCGCCGTGCTGCCCATCTGGCTGTTCCTCGGCAGCCTGCTCGTCGCGCCGCAGCTGTGGTGGTCGCCGCTGCTCGGCCTGCGGGTCGACTACATCGTCTACCCGATGTGGATCCTGGTGCTCGCGTCGCGCGGCCGGCTCGGCGAGGTGTTCCGCTTCCGCACGCAGGACTACTTCTTCCTGCTGATGTACGTGTGGATCTTCCTCAGCGTGATGGTGGCCGGCCTCACCGACATCGGCCAGTTCTACCTCGTCTACTACGCGAAGCTGTTCCTGGTGTACCGCCTCGTCAGCGCGACCATCAGCGACGTGACCGACCTGAAGCGCACCGGCTATGCGCTGATCGCGCTCGCACTGCTGATCGCGATCGAGGGCATCCAGCACATGAACAACGCCGAGGGCATCGGCTGGGCGGGGCAGAGCTATGCCTGGATCGACGGCTCGGCCTCGTCGATCGGCCTGAAGTCGCGCATCCGCTGGATCGGCATCTTCGACGGCCCGGGCGTGTTCTGCGTGATGTTCACCGCCGCCGCGCCGTTCGCGTTCCAGTACATGGTGAGCCCGTATGCGCTGTGGCTGCGCGTGGTGGCGGCCGTCGGGCTGACCTTCCCGCTGCTGCTCGCGGCCTTCTACACCGGCTCGCGCGGCGGCATCCTGGCCACCGCGGCGATGGTCGGCATGTTCATCGTCTCGCGCTTCAAGATCAGCCTGGGCAAGCTGGTGATCGCGGCGGCCTGCGGCGGCATCGCGCTGGCCGCGGCGCCGTCGTACCTGACCGAGACCAAGGACGCCAACAACTCGGCGCAGGGCCGCGTCGAGATGTGGGCGATGGGGCTGCAGATGGTGCAGGAGAGCCCGCTGTTCGGCGTCGGCAAGGGCAACTTCGCGGTCTACACCCGCAAGCTGGTCGCGCACAACTCGGCGCTCGAGGCGATGGGCGAGACCGGCTTCCCCGGCATGTTCCTGTGGATCGCGATCATCTACATGGGCTTCAAGCACATCGTGGTGCGGCTCAAGGAAGCCACCGACCCGACCGAGAAGCAGGCGCTGCTCGCGGTGATGATGAGCCTGTCGGGCTACCTGATCAGTTCGCTCTTCGTCTCGCTCGAGACGGAAGTGATGTATTTCCTCCTGGGAATGACGGCCGCAGTGGGCCGCTTCACCACACAACCCGTGAGTTTCACCCGCAGGGATTTCATGTTCATCGTGGCCTTCCAGGTCGCGTACTACATGGCCTTCAAGGTGTTCATCATGGGGTACTACTAGCAGTCACGGAGCGAGGGGACACCATGGTCGGCAAGCAGGCAATGCTCGCGAGGTGGCTGGACATGGCCGGGGTGACCCGCGCGCGCCTGCGCAGCGGGCCGCGCGGGCTGACCATCCTCGCGTACCACCGCATCCAGGACCTCGGCGACGAATCGCGCTTCGCGGCCGACCCCGAGCTGATCAGCGCGAGCGTCGCCGAATTCCGCCGCCAGCTCGCCTTCCTGCGCGAGCACTGGAACCCGATCGGGCTGTCGAACGCGATGGACGTGATCGAGCGCGGCCAGGCGCTGCCGCCGCGCAGCGTCGCGATCACCTTCGACGACGGCCACCTCGACAACTACACCCACGCCTTCCCGCTGCTGCGCGAGATGAACGTGCCGGCGACCATCTTCCTGTCGACGCTGTACATCGGCAGCCGCGACCCGTTCTGGTTCGACCGCGTGTCGACGCTGCTGTTCTGCGCGCCCGCCGGCACATTGCGCCTGCCGCTGGCCGACCTGACGCTGGAGCTGTCCGACGTGGCGTCGCGCCGCGCCGCGTCCGACCGGCTGCTGTCGGTGCTGAAGCGCCTGGCCGACGAGCGCCGCCGCGATGCGCTGCAGGAGCTGGAGGCGCTGCTCGCCCGCCACGCCGTGCCGGCCGATGCCGCGCCCACCTCGGCGCTGAACTGGGACCAGGTGCGCGAGATGACGCAGCACGGCATCGAGTTCGGCTCGCACACCGTCACCCACCCGGTGCTGTCGATGCAGACCGAGGAGCGGGTGCGCTTCGAGCTGTCGCAGTCGCGCGAGACCATCCGCCGCGAGACCGGCCAGCGGGTCGACCTGCTGGCCTACCCGGTCGGCAAGAGCTACACCTTCAACGACCGCGTCGTCGCGATCGCCCGGGAATGCGGCTACCGTGCCGCGCTGGCCTACATCGACGGCGTCAACGACCCGAGCTGCGCCGACCGCTTCGCGCTGAAGCGCATCGCGGTCGAGCGCTACATCCCGCACCCCTTGTTCATGGCCCGCATGACCTTTCCCGGAATCTTCGTCTGATGGCCTCGTCTGCGTTCTCTTCGACGGCTTCTTCGACGGTCCAGCCGGTGATCTCGCAACCGGCCGAGCTGCGCAACGCCCCGCCGTGGCAAGAGGGCTGGGAGCTGCTGGTCGGGCCGCTGGGCGGCCGCTCGGTCGTCTGCCTCGACGACGGCGGACCGGCGGTCACCGCGCTGGCGCAGCGCTGCGCGCGCGTGCGCGTGCTGGCCGCCGACGGCCGCAGCGCCGACGAACTCGCACAGCGCGTGCGGGCGCACGGCTGGACGCACGTCGAGGTGATCGCGCTCGACGACCTGCACCGCGCCGCGCCGATCGCGTTCGACGGCCTGGTCGTCAGCGACCTGAGCGGCCGCGCGCTGGCCAAGGTGCGCGGCGGCCTGAGCCGGCTGCTCACCCAGGCGCGTCCGCTGCTGCGCGACGGCGCCTTCGTGCTGCTGGCCACGCCGAACCGCTTCGGCCTGAGCCGCGATCGCCTGACGCGCGGCCTGCGCGGCGGGAGCGCCTGGCCGTGGTTCACGCTCGCCTCGCAGTTGCGCCGCCTCGGCGTGCGCGCGCCGCGCGTGCACCCGCTGCTGCTGAACGAATACGCCGGCATCAGCGAGGCCATCGCGCCCACCGGCTACCTGCCGACCAAGAACCAGGGGCTGACGCGCGAGCGCATCAAGCAATGGCTGTGGGGCCCGCGGGCCGCGCGCTGGTTCGCGCCGGCGCTGGCGGCGGTCGGCTGGATCGGCGATTCGCAACCGGGGCTGATCGATGCGGTCGCGTTGACGCTGCAGGCCGGCGGCAGCCAGTTCCAGTGGGTGCAGTACCTGGTGCTGCTGAGCGGCAAGGTGATCGCGACCTTCCGGCCCGATTCCGACCGCGAGACCTCGCGCGTCGTCGTGATCACGCGCGACCCGCTCGCGGTGGCGCGCCGTGTGCAGGAGGCCGAGAGCCTGCGCCGCCTGCATGCGCTGCTGCCGGCGCACCTGGGTGTGCTGCTGCCGCGCGTGCTCGACCGCTTCAAGCTCGACGGCAACGACTGCTTCGTGCTGCAGCACATGCGCGGCGTGACCGCCGACGCGCCCGTGCCCGGGCTGCAGCGCGTGACGCGCACCGCGCAGCGCTTCCTGCTGGCGCTGCACGAGGTGACCTGCGTGAAGCGCGTGATGGACGACGAGGCCTGGGAGACAAGCCTGCAGCCGATCTTCGACTCGGCCGTGCTGCGCAACCCGCAGGCCGCGCCGGCGCTGCAGCGACTCGCGCAGCACATGCGCGAGCACGTGCTCGGCCATGTGTGGCTGGACGTCTGCAGCCACGGCGACTTCAAGATCGAGAACGTGATGTACGACCCGCAGACCTGCGAGATCACCGGCGTGATCGACTGGGAGCATGCGATGCTCTGCGGGCTGCCGTACATCGACATGGCCTACCTGCTGACCTACAACCGCATGCTGGGCGGCGAGAGCTGGCTGCAGGCGGCGCGAGCGCTGCTGGCCGGCCGGGTCAGCCCGAACGAGCTGGCCATCGAGGCCGAGTACTGGCGCGCCACGCGGCTGCCGGAGCGGCTGGTGCCGGTGCTGCGCGCGCTGGTCGTCGTGCACCACATCGGCTGCCGCTGGCACGGCCAGTGGTCCACGCAGGCCAGTGCCGAGCTGAACGCGCTGATCGAGAGCTGCATCGAACTGCTGGTGCGGTCCCCGGCGCCTGCCGCGCTGGCCAGCGTGCTGCCCGCCGCCCCGGCACCGCGCGCCGCGGCGCGCCCCCTGACCTGAAGAATTCGAGAATGGCGTCGTGATGAAACTGATCGTCCTGCTGAGCATTGCCGCGGTGCTGTACCACTATGCGGTCTACCCGGCGCTGGTGCTGCTGATCGCCCGCTGGCGCGGCCATGGCGCCGCGGCCCTTTATCCCGCGTCGCCCGAGGGCAGCGCGCAGTGGCCGCGCGTCACGCTGCTGATCGCCGCGTACAACGAGGAGCGGGTGATCGAGGGCAAGATCCTCAACTCGCTGGAGCTCGACTACCCGCACCCGATCGAGCTGATCGTCGTCTCCGACGGTTCGAGTGACAGCACGCCGCAGATCGTGTCGCGCTATGCACACCGCGGCGCGGTCTCGATGCACCAGGCGCCGCGGCGCGGCAAGACGGCGGCGCTGAACCGCGGTGTCGCGGCGGCCACCGGCGAGATCGTGGTGTTCTCCGACGCCAACAACGATTTCAACCGCGATGCGCTGAAGGCGCTGGTGCAGCATTTCGCCGACCCGGCGGTGGGGGGCGTGTGCGGCGTCAAGCAGATCCGCGAGGCCGGCGACCGCGAGAGCAGCGTCGGCGACGGGTTGTACTGGCGCTATGAATCGGCGATCAAGCTGGCCGAGGGGCAGATCGGCTCGATCACCAACGCCGACGGCGAGATCTTCGCGATGCGCCGCGGCCTGTGGCGGCCGATCGCCGAGGACATCATCAACGACGACGCACAGATCACCTTCGACATCGTCGACCAGCGCAAGCGCATCCTCTACGAGCCGGCGGCGCGATCCACCGAGTACGCGTCGATCCGCATCGAGGACGACTTCTTCGTGAAGGTGCGCATGGTGGCCGGCGGCTTCCAGACCATCGCGCAGCAGTGGCGCCGCCTGCTGCCGCCGCTGTCGTGGTTCGCGCTCGCCTACCTGTCGCACAAGGTGCTGCGCTACCTGGTGCCGCTGTTCCTGGTGGCGATCGCCGTCGGCTCGCTGTGGCTGGCCGCGACCGGCGAGGCGGTGTACCAAGGGCTGGTCGTGCTGCAACTGCTGTTCTACGGTACCGCGTGGGCCGGCTGGCTGCGCCTGCGCCGCGGGCCGCTGCCGACGGCGCTGTACGTGCCGTTCTATTTCTGCACGATGAACCTGGCCGCGCTGCTGGGCTTCGTGCGCTTCGTGACCGGCAAGCAGGGCACGAGCTGGCGGAAGGCGCAACGATGAGAGGCACGACGATGATGGCCGCATTGATCCTGCTCGTGCTGGTGGCCGCGTGCGCCGGCGTGGTGTGGCGCCTGCTGCGTTCGCGCCACATGGACCTGTGGATCGCGAGCTACCTGAAGCAGTGGCCGCGCAGGCTGCACGGTCGCGGCGCCAGGATGACGCACAAGCACACGCATGTGCACTTCTGCTTCGCCGACCACTACGAGCCGTTCTGGCACAAGCCCGATCTCGCTACCGCGCGGGCGCGCGTCGACCGCTGGATGGACCGCTACCCGAAGATCGCCGCCGAGCACACCGACAGCAACGGCAGGCATCCGCAGCATTCGTTCTTCTACCCGGAGGAAGAGTACGACGAAGTGATCCTCGACCAGCTGGCCGACCTGTGCAAGCGCGGCTTCGGCGACGTGGAGGTGCACCTGCACCACGACAACGACACGGCCGAGAACCTGCGCAAGACGCTGAGCGGTTTCACGAAGCTGCTGAACGAGCGGCACGGGCTGCTGCGCAAGGACCCGGTGACGGGCCAGGTGCTGTATGCCTTCATCCACGGCAACTGGGCGCTGGACAACTCGCGCCCGGACGGCCGCTGGTGTGGCGTCAACAACGAGCTCGACGTGTTGCACGAGACCGGTTGCCGCATGGACATGACGCTGCCGTCGGCGCCGAGCGACACGCAGACGAGCAAGATCAACTCGATCTACTTCGCGCAGGGCGAAGCGGGCTGCTGCAAGTCGCACGACCACGGTCGCGATGCGCGCGTGGGCGAGTGGCTGCAGGGCAAGGAGTTGCTGATGGTGCAGGGCCCGCTGGCGCTGAACTGGAGCGACCGCAAGGCCGGCATCATGCCGCGCATCGAATCGAGCGAGATCTCGGCCGATGCCCTGCCGACGGCGGCGCGCGTCGCGCTGTGGGAGCAGGCGGCCATCGGCATCGAGGGGGTGGAGAACCACCTGTTCATCAAGGTGCACACGCATGGCGCGGAGGAGCGCACCGCGGGGGCCCTGCTCGACGGTGGCATGCAGCGCATGTGGACCGAGCTGGAGAAGCGCTTCCGCGATCGGCCGGGGTTCTCGCTGCACTACGTGACGGCGTGGGAGATGTACCAGCAGATCGAGCGGCTGTGTCGGAACGAGGCGGTGAAAGCCTCTTCGTTACGTGAGG
The DNA here is from genome assembly GCF_054049715.1 of Rhizobacter sp. P5_C2. NCBI lineage: Bacteria > Pseudomonadati > Pseudomonadota > Betaproteobacteria > Burkholderiales > Sphaerotilaceae > Rhizobacter > Rhizobacter sp. P5_C2. The sequence continues at coordinate 28,620 of NZ_JBFULV010000010.1, forward strand.
AGGTTGTGGCGTGAGCTGCTGCTCTGTTCTTGCTTGCAAAGGCGCGGGTGGGGAGGCCGTGGCTCGCCGGCCGGTGCGGTCTTCGTCCCTATTGGCGCTCCACAGCCTCCCCACCCACGCCTTTGCGGGCACCGTCGTTCCGTGTTTTGGGGAAAAGATTGAAGTGACCGACGAAGCGTTCGTGCACTCGCATGCTCGTCGGTCTGTTCAGTCTTTTCCCCCCAACAAGAGTGAGCGGTGCTTCGCGGGGGGTGAGGGGAKGGGCTGGGGGCGATTTCTGGGGCGACGGAGAAGATCGGTTTTGGGGATGGCGCGCGCCAGCGCGCTTCGTAGACTGACTCATCGGCACTGTTTGACCACAACGAACGAAGTGAGTGGAGGGAGTTTGCCGATGCATCCCCAAAGCCGAGCTTCTTCGTGGAGTCCGCGCCCCCCAGGGGGCGCGGACCGCCCCAGCATGAGCCCCCAGCCCATCCCCTCACCCACCGCGACACACCGAGCATGAGAGTCCTGCATGTCATTGAAACACTGGACTTCGGCGGTGCCGAGAAGGTCGTCGTCGACCTCGTCGCCGCCACCAAGGGCCGCTGCCAGCCCGCCGTCTGCTGCGTGAAGCACAGCGGCGAACTGGCCCAGCGCCTGGGCGACGGCGTGCAGGTGTTCTCGCTCGGCAAGGGCGAAGGCAACGACCTGACCGTGCCGTGGCGCCTCGCACGCCTGGTGCGCGAGCAGGGCTTCGACGTGATGCATTCGCATCTGTGGGGTGTCTACCTCGAATCGGCGCTCGCCGCCAAGCTCGCCGGCGTTCCGCTCGTCCACACGGTGCACGGCAATTACCAGGACTACGGCCAGCGCTTCATCCCGCGCCTGAAGCTCGCGCTGCGCCACCGCCTGGAGCGCTTCGCGGCGCGTTGGCACCAGCGCATCGTCACGGTGTCGCATTCGATCCAGAGCTACGTGGTCGAGAACATCGGCATCGACGCACGCCGCGTCGAGACGGTGCACAACGGCATCGACGAACGCGTGTCGCTGCAGGGCGAGCGGCGCGGCACCACGTTCATCACCGTCGGGCGCATGGCGGCGGTGAAGAACCACGCGATGATGATTCGCGCATTCGCGCGCGTCGCGGCTTCGCGCCCCGATGCACGGCTGCAGCTGGTCGGCGACGGCCCCGATCGCCCGGCCCTCGAGGCGCTGGCCGCCTCGCTCGGCGTCGCGTCCCGCGTCGAGTTCCTCGGCTTCCGCAACGATGTCGCCGAGCTGCTCGCGGCGGCCGACGTGTTCCTGATGTCGTCGCACTACGAAGGCGTGTCGATCGCGATCCTCGAGGCGATGCGCGCCGGGCTGCCGGTCGTCGGCACGCAGGTCGGCGGCATCCCCGAGACCGTGCTGCAGGGCGAGAGCGGCCTGCTGGTGCCCGATGGCGACGAGGCTGCGTTCGCCGATGCGATGCTGACGCTGCTGCAGGATGCGAGCCGCCGCGGCGTGCTCGGCCGCGCCGCCACGCAACGCCAGCGCGAAGCCTTCTCGCTCGAGAGCGCCGCCCAGCGCTATTTGCAAATCTATGCCGGAGGCCTGCAGTGATCAAGGCTGTGCTGCGCAAGCTGCTGAGCCCGGTGCTGCGCTACCGTGGCGACGCGCCCGGGCTGTACCTGAGCTTCGACGACGGCCCGCACCCTGTCGTCACGCCGCAGGTGCTCGACGCGCTGGACCAGGGCGGCGTGAAGGCCACCTTCTTCATGATCGGCCAGGAGATGGAACGCCATCCAGCGCTGGTGGCCGAGGTGCGCGCGCGCGGCCATGCGATCGCGCTGCACGGCTTCACGCACCGGCACTGCGCCGACATGAGCTGGCGCGAGCAGCTCGACGACCTGCGCCGCATGCGCGCGGTGGCGGCGCGCTTCGGCGTGCGGCTGCGCAGCTACCGGCCGGCGTACGGCGAGCTGTCGGTGCTGCGCATCGGCTGGTGCCTGCTGAACCGCGTGAAGATCGTGATGTGGTCGTTCGAAACCCGCGACTCGTTCGTGCAGCAGGCCGCCGAACTCGAAGCGCGGGTCACGCCGCAAGCCCTGACGGACGGCGACATCCTGCTGTTCCATGACGACACCCCGGTGACCGCGCAGGCCCTGCCGCGCTTGCTGGACAACGCCCGCGCAGCCGGCCTGCGCTTCGGCGTCCTGGAGACCGTGTGAAGACCCTCATCCACATCATCAGCGCCGACGACGTGTTCGGCCCCGAGAAGACCGTGATCAACGAATGCCTCGCACTGCGCGGCAGCGACTGGCACGTCCGGATCATCAACATCTGGAACACCGACGACACGCCGATCTCGCGCAAGGTGCGCGAGGCCGGCATCGACTACGAATGCCTGCAGTCGGCCGGCAAGCTCGACCTGGGCGCCATCCGCGCGCTCGCCGGCAAGCTCTCGGCGCAGCCCGGCACGGTGGCGCACAGCCACGGCTACAAGGCCGACCTGTACACGCTGCTGGCCGCGCGACGCGCGAAGGTCACGGCCCTGACCACCGCACACGGCTGGACGTCGGAGAACGCGAAGGTGCGGCTGTACGAGCGCCTGCAGGCCTTCCTGTGGCGCTTCTTCGACCGCGTGGTCTGCGTGTCGCAGAGCTACCGCCAGCTCGCGAGGGCCGCCGGCGTGCCGGACCGCAAGATCACCGTCGTGCACAACGCGATCCGCAGCTCGTACCAGGCACAAGGCGCTCAGGCGCGCAGCGATGCGCGTGCGGCGCTGGGCCTGGACGACGATGCGCAGGTCGTCGCGATCATCGGCCGGCTCGGCATCGAGAAGGGCCACCGGCTGTTCGTCGAGGCCGCCGCGCAGCTGGCGCAGCGCTTCCCGAAGGCGCGTTTCCTGATCGCCGGCGAAGGTGCGCAGCGCGCCGAGATCGAGGCCCAGGTGGCGCAGCTGAAGCTCGACGGCGCGGTGCACCTGCTCGGCCACCGCAACGACCTGCCGGCGATCTACCCGGCGCTCGACCTGCTGGCGATGGCCTCGCTGCGCGAAGGCCTGCCGAACGTGCTGCTCGAAGCGATGCTGCACGGCGTGCCGGGCGTCGTGATGGCGGTCGGTGGCATTCCGGAGGTGGTGAGCGACGGCGTCGACGGGCTGCTGGTACCGCCGGGTGACCTGGCGCGCTTCGTTGAATCGCTCGCGGCCTTGCTTGGCGACCCGGCGCGCCGCATGGCGATGGGCGCGGCGGCGGTCACGAAGGTGCGCGACGGTTTCCTGTTCGATGCGCGGATGAAGCGCATGGTCGAGATCTACGAAGCCGGCCTGGTGCGCCCCGGTGCGCCGGCCCCTGCGGCAGGGAGCGCCGCATGATGCACGCGCTGTGGATGGTCGCGGCGCTGGCCGCGAGCGCGCTGGTGCTGGGGGTGGCGGCGATCTTCTTCTACCAGGCGATCCGCGGGCTGTGGGGCGTGCGCGCGCCGGCCCCGCTGGCGCCGCGCCGCGACAAGCGCTTCGGCGTGCTGGTGCCGGCGCACAACGAGGAAGGCGTGCTCGGCCCGCTGTTCGCGTCGCTCGCGCGCGTGGACTACCCGCGCGAGCAGCTGGCGATCCTGTTCGTCGCCGACCATTGCACCGATGCGACGGTGGCCGAGATCCGTGCCGCGGGCTTCGACTGCCTGGACCGCCAGAGCGGTGCGCGCGGCAAGACCGCGAGCCTGGCCGAGGGCATCACGATGCTCGAGGCGAAACACGGCGAGGCGCTCGACGCGGTCGCCTTCTTCGATGCGGACAATCTCGTCGACCCGCTGTTCTTCCAGCAGGCCGCGGCCGGCCTGCATGAGGGCCATGCGGTGCTGCAGGGGCGGGTCGGCGTGCACAACTGGCAGGCCACGTTGTTCTCGCGGCTGAACTACATGAACGCGGTGGTCGAGAACCGGCTGGAGGAGCTGGCGCGCAGCCAGGCCGGCTGGAGCTGCAACCTGCGCGGCCACGGCATGGTGTTCCGGCGTGATGTGTTGCAGCGCATGCCCTGGCATTCGGACACGATGGTCGAGGACCAGGAGATGCTGGTGAAGCTGGTGTGCAGCGGCCAGCGGGTGCACTGGCTGGAGCATGCGCGCGCATCGAGCGTGATCCCGGAGACGGCGAAGGAAGCGGCGGCGCAGCGCAGGCGCTGGGCCGGCGGGCGCTCGGCGATCGTCGGGCGCAGCGTGCGGGCGCTGTGGGCGCGTTTCCGTGCGAGCGGCGATGGGGCGGCGCTGAACCTGCTGATCGATTTCCTGCTGCCCTCGCACGCGGTACAGCTGAGCCTGCTGTTCGTCGCGATCGTCGTGGCAGCAGCCGTCTGCGGATTCGCCTCGTGGCAGTTCGTGCTGGCCTTCGCGCTGCTGCCGGCGTACCTGCTGTACTTCATCGCCGGCAACCTGCTGAGCGGGGTCCCTGCGAAGACCTTCCTCGACATCCTGTGGGCGCCGGCGTTCATCGCCTGGCGGACGTGGATCTACTTGAGCAGTTTGAGTGGCGTAAAGCGTTGGCGCTGACTTTGCGGCTTGTTGCGCGTCGCGTCGCGGCGGGTGAGGGAGTGGGCTGGGGGCTCATGCCTCGGCGGTCGGCCCTGGCGGGCCGACTCCACGGAGAAGCTCGGCTTTGGGGATGCATCGGCAAACTCCCTCCACTCACTTCGTTCGTTGTGGTCAAACAGTGCCGATGAGTATGTCTACGAAGCGTGCTGGCGCACGCCATCCCCAAAGCCGATCTTCTCCGTCGCCTCAGAAATCGCCCCCAGCCCACTCCCTCACCCGCCGCTCAACACCACCAGCTCTTGTTGGGGGAAAAGATTGAAGTGACCGACGAGCATGCGAGCACCTGCACGCTTGTCGGTCACTTCAATCTTTTCCCCCAAACACAGAGGGGCGGTGCCCGCAAAGGCGCGGGTGGGGAGGCTGTGGAGCGCCAATAGGGACGGGGCGCCGGAGCTGGCTGGTTTCATGGCCCGCGTGCGCAGCACGCTTCGTGAACTGACTGTCGCCCACTGTTTGACCACAGCGAACGAAGTGAGCGGCGGGAGTTTGGGCGACGGGCCATGAAACCAGTCAGCGGAGGGAAGTCATTGCCCCGCCAGGGGCAATGACCGCACCGGCCGGCGAGCCACAGCCTCCCCACCCGCGCCTTTGCAAGCGCAGACGAGCGAAAGACTCAGCTCCGGTAATCCGCGTTGATCTTCACGTAGTCGTAGCTCAGGTCACAGGTCCACACCGTCGCCGAAGCCACCCCGCGGTTCAGCACCACCCGCACGTCGATCTCGCTCTGCTTCATCACGCGCTGGCCGTCTTCCTCGCGGTAGCTCGGGTTGCGCCCGCCCTGCTTCGCAACGTGCACGTCGTCGAGGAACAGGTCGATCTTCGTCTGGTCGAGGTCGGCAATGCCGGCATACCCCACCGCCGCCAGGATGCGGCCGAGGTTCGGGTCGCTCGCGAAGAACGCCGTCTTGACCAGCGGCGAATGCGCGATCGCATACGCCACCTGCTGGCACTCGGCTTCGCTGCCGCCGGCATCGACCTGCACCGTGATGAACTTGGTCGCGCCCTCGCCATCGCGCACGATCGCCTGCGCGAGCTGCTGCGCGACACTGACCAGCGCCTCGCGCAACGCCGCGCCTTCAACGCTGTCGACGCTGGTGATCGGCGCGTGCCCGGCCTGCCCGGTCGCGACGACGACGAACGAATCGTTGGTCGACGTGTCGCCATCGATCGTGATGCGGTTGAACGACAGGTCGGCCGCCTCCTTCACCAGGCTCTGCATCAGCGCCGGCGCGATCACCGCGTCGGTGGCCACGAAGCTCAGCATCGTCGCCATGTTCGGGCGGATCATCCCGGCACCCTTGCTGATGCCGGTCACCGTGACCGTCTTGCCGCCGATGCGCAGCTGGCGCGACGCCGCCTTCGGCAGCGTGTCGGTCGTCATGATGGCCTCGGCGGCCACGCCCCAGTTGTCTTCCTTCAGGTCGGCCAGCGCCGCCGGCAGGCCCGCCTCGATGCGGCCGTTCGGCAGCGGTTCCATGATCACGCCGGTCGAGAACGGCAGCACCTGCTCCGGTGCCAGCTCCAGGTGCCGCGCGAGCGCGACGCAGGTCGAGAACGCACGCACCAGGCCGTCTTCGCCGGTGCCGGCGTTCGCGTTGCCGGTGTTGATCACGATCGCGCGCGGCCCGGTGCCGCTCGCCAGGTGCTTGCGGCACAGCTGCACCGGCGCAGCGCAGAAACGGTTGCTGGTGAAGACGCCAGCCACCTGCGAGCCCTCGGCCAGCGTGATCACGCTCAGGTCGCGGCGGTTGGCCTTGCGCACGCCCGCCATCGTGATGCCGAGCTTGACGCCGGGAACGGGGTGCAGGGTCTTGGGATCGGGGGCGCTCAGGTTGACGGGCATGGCGGTCTCTCAGTCGGGCATCAGGTTGGGAAACGCATTGTAGAAAGGCGCGATGTCATCGCGAAGTCTCGCGAGCACGACCTGGTCGCTGAGCTCACCGCTTTCGTCGCGCTCATAGGCCCGCAGCACGCCTTCGCGCTTCATGCCCAGGCGTTCGGCCAGCCCGATCGACCGGTGGTTGCGCGCATCGCACCAGGCCTCGATGCGCATCACGCCCAGCCCGAACGCCAGCTGCATCAGCGCCGTGCCGGCCTCGTGCATCAGGCCGCGCCCGGCCTGGCGCGAATCGGCCACGTRGCCGATCTGGCAGCGCGGCACCTCGAACTCGAAGCTGTGCAGGTCGAGGTTGCCGACGAACGCGCCGGTCTCGCGGTCGAATGCGAAATAGATCAGGCATTCGCCCTTTGCCACCCGCTCGGCATTGCGGCGGCAGAAGCGCTCGGCCGTGGCGGCCGTGAAAGCCACCTGGCCCCACGCGATGTAGCGCAGCTCGCCGAGCGACGCATTGACGCTCTCCATCACGACGGCCGCGTGCGATTCGCGCGGATGCTCCAGCCGCAGCCGCGGCGTGAACAGCTCGCGCGGCGCGCCTTGCAGCGTGCTTTCATCCATCAGAGTCCTCTCCACATGCGACAACGGAGCCCGAAGGCTCCGCTGATCGCATCAAACGGTCAAGACCCAGCGGCCGCCGTGGAACCGGCTCTGCCGGGCCACTGGCGGCGCCCCCTTGAGGGGGAGGCGCGCCAGCGCCTCGGGGGTGGGCCCATCAGGCCAGCTTGCCGTGGCACTGCTTGTACTTCTTGCCGCTGCCGCACGGACACGGGTCGTTGCGGCCGACCGGCGGGATGCCGCTCGCCACCATCTGCGCGAAGCGCGCCACATCCGGCTCCTGCGACACGCTGCCGTCTTCGTTCGGGTGCGTGTAGGTCACGTTGCTGATGGCCTCGGCGCGTTCCTCGATCGCCTCGGCCGCCTGCGCGACCTGCTCCTGCGTCTGCACGCGCACCGTCATCAGGATGCGGGTCACGTCCATCTTGACGACATCGAGCAGTTGGCTGAACAGCTCGAAGGCCTCGCGCTTGTACTCCTGCTTCGGGTTCTTCTGCGCATAGCCGCGCAGGTGGATGCCCTGGCGCAGGTAGTCGAGCGCCGCCAGGTGCTCGCGCCAGTGCTGGTCGATCTGCTGCAGCAGGATCATCCGTTCGAACGGAATGAACTGCTCGGCACCGACGATCGCGAGCTTGGCCGCGAAGGCCTCGTGGCCGGCCTTCACCACCATCTCGACAATCTCGTCGTCGGTGATCGCCTGGCTCTTCTCGACATGCGCCTTCACCGCCAGCTCGAGCTGCCACTCGTCGCGCAGCGTCTTCTCGAGCGCATCGAGGTCCCACTGCTCCTCGACGCTCTCGGCCGGCACGTAGGTGCGCACCACGTCGGTCAGCGTGCTCTCGCGCAGGCTCGCCACCTGGGCATCGAGCTGCGGCGCCTCGAGGATGTCGTTGCGCTGCTGGTAGATCACCTTGCGCTGGTCGTTCGAGACGTCGTCGTACTCGAGCAGCTGCTTGCGCACGTCGAAGTTGCGCGCCTCGACCTTGCGCTGCGCGCTCTCGATGCTGCGCGTGACGATGCCGGCCTCGATCGCCTCGCCCTCGGGCATCTTCAGCCGGTCCATGATCGCGCGCACGCGGTCGCCGGCGAAGATGCGCATCAGCGGGTCTTCGAGCGACAGGTAGAAGCGCGACGAGCCCGGGTCGCCCTGGCGGCCCGAGCGGCCGCGCAGCTGGTTGTCGATGCGCCGCGACTCATGCCGCTCGGTCGCGATGATGCGCAGGCCACCGGCCGCCTTCACCTGGTCGTGCAGGCCTTGCCATTCGCTCTTCAGCGTGTCGGAGCGCGAGACCTTGTCGGCTTCGGCGACGGCGTCGTCGGCCTCGATCAGCTGGATCTGCTTCTCGACGTTGCCGCCCAGCACGATGTCGGTGCCGCGGCCGGCCATGTTGGTCGCGATCGTGATCACGCCCGGGCGCCCGGCCTGCGCGACGATCTCGGCTTCCTTCGCGTGCTGCTTGGCGTTCAGCACCTGGTGCGGCAGCTGCGCCTTCTGCAGCAGCGTGGAGATCAGCTCCGAGTTCTCGATCGAGGTCGTGCCCACCAGCACCGGCTGGCCGCGCTTGACGCAGTCGCGGATGTCGTCGATGACGGCGTTGAACTTTTCCTTGTTGGTCTTGTAGACCAGGTCGAGTTCGTCCTTGCGCACCGTCGGCCGGTTCGGCGGGACGATCACCGTTTCGAGGTTGTAGATCTCCTGGAACTCGTAGGCCTCGGTGTCGGCCGTGCCGGTCATGCCCGACAGCTTGCCGTACATGCGGAAGTAGTTCTGGAAGGTGATCGACGCGAGGGTCTGGTTCTCGCTCTGGATCTCGACGCCTTCCTTGGCCTCGACGGCCTGGTGCAGGCCGTCGGACCAGCGGCGGCCCGTCATCAGCCGGCCGGTGAACTCGTCGACGATGATCACCTCGCCGTCCTGCACCACGTAGTGCTGGTCGCGGTTGTACAGGTGGCGCGCGCGCAGCGCGGCGTACACATGGTGCATCAGCGTGATGTTCTGCGGGTCGTACAGGCTCGCGCCCTCGACCAGCAGGCCGGCCTCGCGCAGGATGCGCTCGGCGTTCTCGTGGCCGTCTTCGGTCAGGAAGACCTGGTGCGTCTTCTCGTCGACGGTGAAGTCGCCCGGCTCGATCACGCCCTCGCCGGTGCGCAGGTCGAGTTCGCCGATCTGCTTCTTCAGCTGCGGCACCACGGCGTTGATGCGCACGTAGAGCTCGGTGTGGTCTTCGGCCTGCCCGCTGATGATCAGCGGCGTGCGGGCTTCGTCGATCAGGATCGAATCCACCTCGTCGACGATGGCGTACGACAGGCCGCGCTGCACGCGGTCGGCCGTCTCGTAGACCATGTTGTCGCGCAGGTAGTCGAAGCCGTATTCGTTGTTGGTGCCGTAGGTGACGTCGGCGGCGTAGGCGGCCTGCTTCTCCTCGCGCGACATCTGCGGCAGGTTGATGCCGACCGTCAGGCCCAGGAAGTTGTACAACCGGCCCATCCATTCGGCGTCGCGGCGCGCCAGGTAGTCGTTCACCGTCACCAGGTGCACGCCCTTGCCGGCCAGCGCATTCAGGTAGACCGGCAGCGTGGCCATCAGCGTCTTGCCTTCGCCGGTGCGCATTTCGGCGATCTTGCCGTTGTGCAGCGACATGCCGCCGATCAGCTGCACGTCGAAGTGGCGCATCTTCAGGATGCGCTTGCCGCCTTCACGGGCGACCGCAAAGGCCTCGGGCAGCAGCGCGTCGAGCGTTTCGCCCTTCGCGTGGCGTTCCTTGAACTCGGCCGTCTTGGCCTTCAGCGCCTCGTCGCTGAGCTGCTCGAACTGCGGCTCCAGCGCATTGATCTGCTGCACAACCAGCCGGTACTGCTTGAGCAGTCGGTCGTTGCGGCTACCGAAAATCTGGGTGAGAAGCTTGGGCAACATGCAGCGTCAGGGGTTGGTATACGGAAGGCAGCTGCGACCTCTCACGATTCTTCGCGACTTCTCGAAAAGAAAAGGGGCCGACTTCTTGGATGCTGGGGTGAGCTGAGGGTGCGGCCCGCCTTTACAAGCCCGGCGCACGAACAGCGAAAGCGGCGGATTTTACGGCAAGCGGACGTCGCCGGCGTGGCCGGGGTCCGTTGCCGGCTCAGCACCGGCTCAGCGCCGGGCGGCACCCTTCGCGGCCGCGGTGTTGCCGGCCCGCGCCCCGCCGGCCAGGAATTTCGCCGGGTCCTGCGGCACGCCCTCGACCAGCACCTCGAAGTGCAGGTGCGGGCCGGTCGAGCGGCCGGTGGTGCCGACATAGGCCACGACCTGGCCGCGCCGGACCAGGTCGCCGGTCTTGACCGCGATGCGCGAGGTGTGGGCATAGCGGGTCACCAGCCCGTTGCCGTGGTCGATCTCGAGCAGGTTGCCGTAGGCCGGGTGCACGTCGGTGGAGCGCACCACGCCGCCGGCCGCGGCCATGATGGGGGTGCCGACGTCGGTCGGGAAATCGAGGCCGGTGTGCAGCGCGGCACGCCCGGTGAACGGATCGGTGCGGAAGCCGAAGCCGGAGCCGACCTGCACGTCGATCGGCCGGCTGTTGGGCACCATCAGCTGCTGCATGCGCTGCTCGAACAAGCGCGATTCGATCATCGTGAACAGGTCGGTGCTCTGCTCGGCCGCCTCGTCGAGCGACGACACCATGCCGGTCAGTTGATCGAACGACGGCGTGCGCGCCGGCACGAAGGGCCCGCCCTGCCCGCCGGACACGGCGGCCGGCACGATCTGTTTCAACTCTTCCGGTTTCATACCGGCCAGGCCCGAGACCCGCTCGCCCATCGCCTCGAGCTTGATCAGCTTGGCCTGCATCTCGCCGACCTTCTGCGCCATCGCGTCGAGGTTCTCGCGCACGAACCGGTCGCGCTGGGCGAATTCATCGCGCACCACCAGCCGGACGATCTGGCTGACCACCGGCCAGCCTTCGCGCGCCGCCTTCAGGAACACCACGTGGTAGATGGTGCCGGACAGCAGCATCAGCACCACGGCCAGCGCCAGCAGCGCGCCGAAGGCCTGGAACCGGTTGAAACGCAATACACGCGTTCGGGCCAAGGTGCCGTGCGTGATCAGGATCTGCATCGCTAAACTCCTTCCGGTGAAACCGAAGACATCCCCGGTCACCCCCAACGCCTTGCGCATCGAAGAGGCCCTGAGCCGAAGTGCGCCTCTGGCTCACTTGCAGCGCTTGCTGCAGGAGTCGAATGCACGCTTCGATGCGGTACGAAACTGTTTGCCACCCACATTGGCCCTGCATGTGAAGCCCGGGCCGGTCGACGATGAGGGCTGGTCTCTGCTTGCGGCCAACTCTGCGGTCGCCTCCAAGCTGCGCCAGCTGCAACCCCGGATGGAGCAAACACTCCGTGCCCGGGGCTGGCAGGTTACTGCAATACGAGTGAAGGTTCAATCAACCTGAGGCCTGACGTGTGTCAGGGGGTTGATGAAGAAATGTGTCTGGCCTAGACCACTGCGGCCAGATCGATGGTGGTGCCCCCGGCAGGAATCGAACCCGCGACCTTCGGTTTACAAAACCGCTGCTCTACCAGCTGAGCTACAAGGGCTGAGGCGGGGATTCTATTTGATGCGCTTGAGCGCCGGACGCGGCCCGCCGCCGCCCGCCGGAGGTTCGGGCGGTTTGTCTTCTTCAGACTCGCCAGCCGGTGCCGGTGCCGCGGCCGCCGGCTCGGCACTGCCTTCGGTCGTGGCCAGGCGCAGCCCGCCGCCCGCCGGACGATCGGGCGGCGCGGCGTCATCCGACGCGCCGGCCGTCTCGGCCGCCGATTCGCTGGGCATCGGGAAGGCCATGCCCTGCCCGTTCTCGCGCGCATAGATCGCGATGACATGGTCCACCGGCACCGCGATCTCGCGCGCGACACCGCCGAAACGTGCCTTGAACTCGATCAGCTCGTTGCCCAGCTTCAGGGCCGTGGTGGCCTCGAAGCTGACGTTGAGCACGATCTCGTTGTTCTTCACGTACTCGGCCGGCACGTGCACGCCCCGGTCGACGAACACCGCGAGGTACGGGGTGAAGCCGTTGTCGGTGCACCAGTCGTGCAGCGCACGAATCAGGTACGGGCGGGTCGATGAGCCGGCGTTGCCCGGTGCCGTGGGAGTGGAGGCCATGCGGAGCGTTCAGTCACGCAATCACTTGCGCATCACCTTCTCGGACGGCGTCAGCGCCTCGATGTAGGCCGGGCGCGAGAAGATGCGCTCGGCGTACTTCAGCAGCGGCACGGCGTTCTTCGACATGTCGATGCCGTAGTAGTCCAGGCGCCACAGCAGCGGTGCGATGGCCACGTCGAGCATCGAGAAGTCGTCGCCCAGCATGTACTTGTTCTTCAGGAAGATCGGCGCGAGCTGCGTCAGGCGGTCGCGGATCTGCGCGCGCGCCTTCTCGAGCTGCTTGTCGTTGGGCTTCAGGCCGCGCGACTCGAGCACGTTGACGTGCGAGAACAGCTCCTTCTCGAAGTTCAGCAGGAACAGCCGCACGCGGGCGCGCGCCACCGGGTCGCCCGGCATCAGCTGCGGGTGCGGGAAGCGCTCGTCGATGTACTCGTTGATGATGTGCGACTCGTACAGGATGAGGTCGCGCTCGACGAGGATCGGCACCTCGTTGTACGGATTCATCAGCGCGATGTCTTCGGGCTTGGCGAAGAGGTCGACGTCGCGAATCTCGAAGTCCATGCCCTTTTCGAACAGAACGAAGCGGCAACGATGCGAGTAAGGGCAGGTCGTTCCGGAGTAAAGCACCATCATGGTGGTGGCTCCTTGAAGCTGAGGTCAAACAAAACACAAGACGCAGCAGGCACGCCGTCAGGCAGCCGCTGCGTCGTCGACCCGGGCCGTCGTGCAGCCCGGGGCGCGAAATCACATCGTTATTTCACGTCTTTCCAGTAAACCGCGTTCAGGCGCCAGGTGATGACGACGAACACGGAGAGGAACAGCAGCACCCAGACGCCGACGCGAACGCGCTGGCCCTGGGCTGGCTCTCCCATCCACTGTAGGTAGGCGACGAGGTCGGCCACGGCCTCGTCGTAATCGTTGGCGCTCAGCTTGCCGGGTGTCACCTGCTCGAAGCCGGCGAAGCGATGCATGGACTTCGCCTCGTCGTGCGGGTCTTTCTCTTCGACGAACTTCGCGACGCGCTGGCCCTGCAGTTCCCACAGCACATGCGGCATCGCGACGCTCGGGAAGGCCAGGTTGTTCCAGCCGGTCGCCTTGGTGTCGTCGCGGTAGTAGCTGCGCAGGTAGGTGTACAGGTAGTCGGCACCCGAGCCCTTGCCGATGTCGGCGCGCGAACGGGCGATCACCGACAGGTCGGGCGGCAAGGCACCGAACCAGTCCTTGGCCTGCTTCGGGTCGAGCGAGGTCTTCATCGTGTCGCCGACCTTGTCGGTCGCGAACAGCAGGTTGGCCTTGATCTGCGCTTCGGTCAGCCCGATGTCGCGCATGCGGTTGTAGCGCATGAACGCGGCCGAGTGGCAGTTCAGGCAGTAGTTGACGAACAGCTTGGCGCCGTTCTGCAGCGCCGCCAGGTCGGTGGTCTTGGCCGACGGGAACTTGTCCCAGGCCACGCCGCCTTCCGAAGCCTGCGCCGTGCCACCCATCAGTGCCAGGCTCGCCAGCAACGTGAGAAGGAGTTTCTTCATGGTGTTGTCTCCGGGGCTCTCGTGGTGATCAGTGGGCGTGGAAGGTCACGCGGTCGGGCACGGGCTTGAAGGTGCCCAGCTGGCTCCACCACGGCATCAGCAGGAAGAAGCCGAAGTACAGCAGCGTACCCACTTGCGACACGTAGTTGCCGACTTCGGACGGCGGCTGCACGCCCAGGTAGCCCAGGATCAGGAAGAACACGACGAAGACGCCGTACACGAGCTTGTGCCAGTCGGGGCGATAGCGGATCGACTTGACCGGGCTGTGATCCAGCCACGGCAGGAAGAACAGGATGATGACGGCACCACCCATCACGACCACGCCCCAGAACTTGGCATCGAACACGTTCAGCAGCGCGACCGCGATGACCGCCACGACCACCATCGCCAGCTTGGCGGCACCACCGAACTTGCCCTTCAGCAAGGCCGCGACGGTGGCCACCGCGATGATGCCGGACAGCACCTGCACCATCAGCGTGGTGGTCGCGCGCAGCATCGAGTAGAACGGCGTGAAGTACCAGACCGGGGCGATGTGCGCCGGCGTCTTCAGCGGATCGGCCGGGATGAAGTTGTTGTACTCGAGGAAATAGCCGCCGAACTCGGGCGCGAAGAACACCACCGCACTGAAGATCAGCAGGAAACCGGCGACGCCGAAGATGTCGTGCACCGAGTAGTACGGGTGCGAGGGGATGCCGTCCAGCGGGTGGCCGTCCGGGCCGCGCTTGGCCTTGATCTCGATGCCGTCGGGGTTGTTCGAACCCACTTCGTGCAGCGCGATCAGGTGGGCTGCCACCAGGCCCAGCAGCACCAGCGGCACCGCGATCACGTGGAAGCTGAAGAAGCGGTTCAGCGTGGCGTCGCTCACGACGTAGTCGCCGCGGATCAGCAGCGCCAGGTCGGGGCCGACGAACGGCACCGCGGCGAACAGGTTCACGATGACCTGCGCGCCCCAGTACGACATCTGGCCCCACGGCAGCAGGTAGCCCATGAAGGCCTCGGCCATCAGGCACAGGAAGATCGCGCAGCCGAAGATCCAGACCAGCTCGCGCGGCTTGCGGTAGCTGCCGTACATCAGCCCGCGGAACATGTGCAGGTAGACGACGATGAAGAACGCCGAGGCGCCCGTCGAGTGCATGTAGCGGATCAGCCAGCCCCAGGGCACGTCGCGCATGATGTACTCGACCGATGCGAAGGCGAGCGCCGCATCGGGCTTGTAGTGCATCACGAGGAAGATGCCGGTGACGATCTGGATCACCAGCACCAGCATCGCGAGCGAGCCGAAGAAGTACCAGAAGTTGAAGTTCTTCGGTGCGTAGTACTGCCCCCACTGCTCGTTCCACATCTTCGTGGCGGGGAAGCGGTTGTCGACCCAGGTCATGAGCTTGACGCCCACGGACGCATTGGCGGGCACTTGCTTGAATTCAGCCATGTCGTTGTTCTCCGGGGTGCTCGGGGCTCAGGCCTTCTTGTCTTCGCCGATCAGCAGCTTGGCGTCGGACAAGTACATGTGCGGCGGCACTTCGAGGTTGTCGGGCGCGGGCTTGTTCTTGTAGACGCGGCCGGCCATGTCGAAGGTCGAGCCGTGGCACGGGCACAGGAAACCGCCGGTCCAGTCGTCGGGCAGCGAAGGCTGGGCACCGGCCTGGAACTTGTCGCTCGGCGAGCAGCCGAGGTGCGAGCAGATGCCAACCACCACCAGCACCTCGGGCTTGCGCGAGCGGCCCTCGTTGCGTGCGTATTCGGGGGTCAGCTCATCGGGCTTGCGCTGCGAATTGGGGTCGGCGAGCTGCGCGTCGTTCTTCGGCAGCGTGGCGAGCTGCTCGGGCGTGCGGCGGACGATCCACACCGGCTTGCCGCGCCATTCGACCGTCTTCTTCTCGCCCGGCTTCAGGTCGCTGATGTCCACTTCGACGGCGGCACCGGCGGCACGTGCCCGCTCGGACGGCTGGAAGGTGCTGACAAAAGGGACGGCGGCTGCGACGCCACCGACGGCACCGGCACCACAGGCGATGGCCACCCAGGTCCGGCGGCCTTGATCGACATGGGATTCACCATGGTGTGAACCACCTTGCTCGCCTCTTTGCTCACTGCTGTCTGAACGACCTTGCTTGTCACTCATTGGGGGTCCTCGGCTTGCGACTTCTAGTCACGGGCAACCGAGAATTCTAGCGGACGTGTCAACCCCCCTCCCCCGGCGCCGAGGGGTCCGCGCCACTGCGGGCGGACCCTCATTGACGCGGGTTTCGGCTTGACATCCACCATTGCTGGTCAATACTGCCGCGCAACACCAAGAACAGGAGCACCCCATGGGATTCGCCACCGAATTCAAGGCTTTCGCGATGAAGGGCAATGTCGTCGACCTCGCGGTCGGCGTCATCATCGGCGCGGCCTTCGGCAAGATCGTCGATTCCATCGTCAAGGACCTGATCATGCCGGTGATCGGCCGCCTGATCGGCGGGCTCGATTTTTCGAACTATTTCCTGATGCTGGCCAATCCACCGGCCGACTTCAAGGGCCCGCAGACTTACGAGGCGCTGACAAAAGCCGGCGTTCCGCTGTTCGCCTACGGCAACTTCATTACCGTGGCGCTCAACTTCGTGATCCTGGCCGTCATCATTTTCGTGATGGTCAAGCAGATCAACCGCCTCAAGCACGAGGCCCCGGCCGCGCCGCCGGCCGCCGTGCCCGAAGACGTGCAATTGCTGCGCGAGATCCGCGATTCGCTGAAGAAGTGACCGTTCGCGCCGCGGGGCGTGAAATGCTCCCCGCCGGCCGACGTCGCCGCGCCGCAACGCGGCGCGTGCCCCTTGCGTTTGGGCTCATACTGGCGGTATCTCCGTCCGGACCACCCGTCCGGCGGTTTCGCCCCGGTCCGCCCATCGGCCCTGTCCGTAGATGAATCCGATCGATCCACGTTCGCAAGCGGCGTTCGACGCCGCCATCAGCCACCTGAAGACGACCACCGCGGCGGTGGCGGACCGCGTGTCGACCCATCTGGGCACGCTGGCTTCGGCGGCGATGCGCATCTACGAGCGCGACATCCTGATCACCGCGCAGCTCGACCTGCGCCGCCACATGAGCACCTTCGTGCTGGTGTTCGGCGACACGCTGAGCAAGCGCGTGACGCGCGAACTGAGCCCGAACCGCGAGAGCGGCCGCAGCCTCGCCGAGACCGACTGGATGTCGCTCAGCATCGTCGGCGACGCCGAGATGGAAGAGCAGATGTCGGCCGACCGCATCAGCCAGGCCATCACCCACGCCTGCGAGTGGGAGCTGCGCGACATGGCGGCCTACACCGGCACGCTGCTGGGCATCGGGCGCGCCGACCAGGAACGCAACCCGCTGCGCGGCGAGGTGATGGGCGCCGCGGTGTTCCGCGCGATCGAATCGGTGTCGAACGAGCGCGAGACGCGCAAGGTGCTGGCGCGCGAGATGAGCCTCGCGCTGGCGCGCGCGATGCCCACCTGCTATGGCGACATCCTGAAGGATTTCCGCGCCCGCGGCGTGCAACCGGTCAGCCTGTCGGTGCGCGGCGTCGAAGGCCCGGGCAACGAGCTGGCGCGTGATCGCGTCAACTCCGGCTACGCGACGCTGCGCGACACCGGCTCGTCCGGCAGCGGCAACCTGTACAGCCCGACCACGATGACCGGCGACTTCGACAGCGGCCAGGGCGGCCTGCCCGGCCGCGGCCAGGGCATGCCCGGATCGTCGTCCCGCGGCGGCTTCGGCGGTCCCGGCGGCGGGGCGGGCGGGAATGGTGGCGGTGGTGGTGGTGGCAATGCGGGCGTCGGCACGATGGGCCGCCCCGGCACCAGCACGCTCGGCCGCGATGGCGCCGGCCGCGGCAACGCGAGCTTCGGCAATCCGAACGCCGGTGCCGGCCGCTTCACGCCGCGCCCCGGCGTCAGCGCGCAGGCCGATGCCGAGCTGATGTCGCTGATCCGCCGGCTGACCTTCCTGGCCACCCGCCCGGGCGACCTGGGCGGGCCGACCGGCGGCGGCCTGCACACCGGCTCGCCCGGCCTCGGGCGCGCGAGCGCGCTCGCCAGCCTGAGCGGCGCCATCACCGGCAGCGGCGGCCTGAACGAGGGCCTGTCGGGCCTGATGGCGGTCAACGTGATCCGCCAGCACCGCGACGAATTGCGCCAGGCCTCGACCGGCTCGCTCGACCACATGGTGATCGACGTGGTCGGCAGCCTGTTCGACCAGATCCTGTCCGACCCGCGCGTGCCGCCGCAGATGGCGCGCCAGATCGCTCGCCTGCAGCTGCCGGTGCTGCGCGTCGCGCTGGCCGACCCGAGCTTCTTCTCGTCGCGCAAGCACCCGGTGCGCCGCTTCGTGAACCGCATCGCGTCGCTCGCGGTCGCGTTCGACGACCTCGACGAAGGCGCCGGCAAGCAGTTCATGGCCCGGGTGCGCGACCTGGTGCAGGAGATCGTGCAGGGCGACTTCGACCAGATCGAGCTCTATACCTCCAAGCTCGCCGCGCTCGAGACCTTCATCGCGCAGCAGGCCAGGGAAGAGGTGCAGGCGAATGCGTCGGCGGTGACGCTGGTCGACGCGAAGGAATCCGACCTGCGCGTGCAGCAGCGCTACATGCTGCAGCTGCAGGCCGCGCTGAACCCGATGGCGCTGCCCGACTACCTGCGCAACTTCCTGGCCCAGGTGTGGAGCCAGGCGCTCGCCCAGGGCACGAAGGCGCACGGCGTGAACTCCGAGCTGGTGCAGCGCTTGAAGCGCGCCGGCCGCGACCTGGTGATGAGCGTGCAGCCCAAGGGCTCGCCCGCGATGCGCAAGAAGTTCCTGATGCAGCTGCCGCCGCTGATGAAGGACCTGAACGAAGGGATGGCGCTGATCGGTTGGCCGGACGCGGCGCAGAAGGAGTTCTTCAGCAAGCTGCTGCCGGCACATGCCGATTCGCTGAAGGGCCAGCCGCTGTCGGAGCTCGAGTACAACCTGTTGTCCAAGCAGCTCGAAGGCGTGTTCAACACGGCACTGCCGGAGCCTGACGGCCTGCTGCGCGACGTGCCGATGTCCAGCATGGGCGCCGCGCCGATCGAACCCCACTTCTCGCCGGACGAGGCCAAGCGCATCGGCCTGGTGCAAGAGAGTTCGATCGACTGGTCGGGCAGCGTCGACATCGACCTGACCGCCGACACCGGCCCGGACACCGAGCCGGGCGCCGGTGGCGGCGACACGCAGCCGGGGCCGCTGCACGTCGGCGGCGTCGACATCGACCTCGACCTGTCGCCGAGCGAGCCGGCCGAGCCGTCGCACGGCGTGCAGCTGATGGACCACGTGAAGCTCGGCTTCGCCTACCAGATGCACCTGAACGACCAGTGGCAGAAGGTGCGCCTGAGCTACGTGAGCCCGGGGCGCGCGTTCTTCGTGTTCACGCGCGGCAAGCGCCACCACGAGACGGTGTCGCTGACCTCGCGGATGCTGGCGCGCATGTGCGAGACCGGGCGCTTCAAGGCGTTCGAGCAGGCCTACCTGATGGAGCGGGCGACCGCACGGGCGCGCAAGCAGCTGGCGGCGTTGTCGGCGTCGTCTTCATCCCAGCCGACGACGCGCCACTGACGTAGCCCGGATCGCCATCCGGGCTACAGGCGACGTGCCATCTCCAGCGCGGCCAGCAGGCTCGACGCATCGGCGCGGCCGGTGCCGGCGATGTCGAACGCGGTGCCGTGATCGGGGCTGGTGCGCACGAACGGCAACCCGAGCGTCACGTTGACGCCCTGCTCGACACCGAGGTACTTCACCGGGATCAGCCCGTGGTCGTGCGTCATCGCCACCACCAGGTCGAACTCGCCGCGGCGGGCACGCATGAACACCGTGTCGGGCGCGAACGGGCCGGTCGCATCGATGCCCTCGGCACGCGCGGCCTCGATGGCCGGGCGGATGATGCGGATCTCTTCATCGCCGAACAGCCCGCCCTCCCCCGCATGCGGGTTCAGCCCGGCCACCGCGATGCGCGGCGCCGGCTGGCCCCAGCGCGCGGCCGCCTGCTGCGAGATGCGCAGCGTCTGCAGCACCGCGTCGAAGGTCACCGCATCGATCGCGCGCCGCAGCGACAGGTGGATCGTCACGAGCACGGTGCGCAGCTCGTCGTTGGCCAGCATCATGCGCACCGGCGGCAGCGGCGCGCCGGCATCGACCGACAGCGCCTGCAGCATCTCGGTGTGCCCCGGAAACGCGACCCCGGCGGCCGACAGCGCCTCCTTGTGGATCGGCGCGGTGACGATGGCCGCGATCTCCGCGCCGCGCGCCAGCCGCACCGCCTGCTCGATGCAGCGCGCCGCCGCCGCACCGGCCCGCGCATCGACCTGCCCGATCGGCGCCGCCATCAGGTCGACCGGCAGGCCGGGYGGCACCAGCACCGGGATGCAGCCCGGCGGCGCATCGAGCGCATCGGCCGCGCGCTCGATCGCGGCCACCACCAGCCCGCCACCGGTCGATGCGACCGCACGGCGCTGCACCGCCACGTCGCCGATCACGAAGCAACCCACCGCCTGCGGCGTGCGGAACAGCTTCGCGATGATCTCCGGGCCGATGCCGCAGGCATCGCCCTGCGTCAGCGCGATCGGTGCATGCGTCGTCATTCGGTGGGGCCTTTCAGGTCAGCGATTCAGATCAAGGGCCGCGGCGACAACTTGCCATCGCCATACAGGTCGGCAATGCGCTCCAGCGCCTGCACGTCGGTGAGAAACAGCTGCCCATTCTCGATGCGGTGCAGCCCGCGCCGCTCCAGCTTGCGCAAGGTCTTGTTGGTGTGCACCAGCGACAGCCCGAGCGCGTCGGCGACGTGCTGCTGCGTCAGCGGAAACGGCACGCCGTTCGCGCCGGCATCGGGCATCAGCGCGGCGGCGCGCCGGAACAGGTGCACCAGCAGCGTCGCCACCCGCTCGGCGGCGCTGCGCCGGCCCACCGACAGCAGGTTGTCGTCGACCAGCGCCTCTTCGTGCGCGGCCAGCCAGGTGACCGCGAAGCCGAGCCGCGGCGTGTGCTGGTGCAGCGACCACAGCGAATCGCGCTCGAACACGCACAGCCAGGCCTCGCCCAGCGCCTCGACGCCATGCACCGCGGCATCGGTCATCTTCTGCTGCACGCCGATGAAGTCGCCGGGCAGCAGGAAGTTCAGGATCTGCCGGCGACCGTCGCTCAGCGTCTTGTAGCGAAAGGCCCAGCCCGAGAACAGCGTGAACAGCGGCGCGTCGGTCGCGCCCTCGTCGATGATGCTGGCCCCGCTGTCGCGCCGCAGCTCGCGGTGCTTCAGCGACTGGATCAGCGCCAGCTCGTCGGGCGCCGCCCCCACGAACAGCGGCAGCGCGCGCAGCGGGCACTCGCTGCACGGAATGCGCACCGCGGGGTGTTGCGGTGCAGTGTCTTTTGACATGTGTGCGGCCCTCCGCGGCCGATAGATTGGAGGTTTGAGCCTCCTCTTGAACCCACTCGCCCCGTTGTCCGCCCCATCACCCGTGTACCGCGTCCTCTACCTCAGCCATCTCGCGTCCGGTCGGGACTTCTCGGTGGTTGCGCAGATTCTGCACGTGTCCCGCGAACGCAACCAGCAGCTCGGCATCACCGGCGCGCTGGTGTTCGATGGCGCGCGCTTCTGCCAGCTGATCGAGGGTCCGCGCGCGCATGTCGTCTCGCTGGCGCAACGCATCCAGGCGGATCCGCGCCACACCGGCTACCGCGTGCTGTTCGAGAACGAGGACGGCAGCGCGCGATTGCTGCCGCGCTGGCTCACCGGCTACTGCGAGCCCGACGACCTCGACGTCTTCGAGGAAGGCACAGCCCTCACCGCAGCCCAGGCCCTGCAGACGTTCATGCAGCGCGTGCCGGGCTGGGACCTGTCGTCCTGAAACCGCTGACCGACCCCGGCTTGTTTCGCTCGTTGCGCTGACTCCTGCGCGGGAATCTCCCGTCCGGCCGGCGCCGCCCTGCCCCTACGCTGCACAGCCAGGGTGCCTCCAGAGCAAGAAGTAGACGTGTGGCAGTTTCGTGCGGACAGGACCGCACGCCAAGCTCCGCTGAGCATCGGTCGATCATTCGCACGACTGAGGAGACAAGATTGCAACAAGATCGTTCAACGCCGCGGCGAGGCTTCGCCCTGCGGCTGGGATGGCTCGCGGCCCTGCTGGCGGCGGGCTGCGGCGGTGGCGGTGGCGGGCACGAGGACGCGCCAACCACTGCATCGCGCGCCCCGACAGAAGCCGCGCAAGCGGCCGACGTGAACCTGCTGCCGCTGGTGAACCCGTTCGTCGGCACCAAGATCGGCAACCCGAACCCCGACAACCAGGGCACCGGCGGTGCGGTGGGCAACACCTTCCCCGGCGCGACGCTGCCCTTCGGCATGGTGCAGTACAGCCCCGACACCGGCTACGGCGAGTTCTACGGCTTCGGCGGCTACAACTACGACAAGGGCGTGATCCAGGGCATCAGCCTGATCCACTCCAGCGGCACCGGCTGCTCGATCCAGCAGGACATCTCGATGCTGCCGATCGTGGGCAACATCGGTACATCGCCCGGCACGCACATCGAGGCCTACCAGGTCGGCTTCTCGCACGCCAACGAACAGGCCGTGCCGGGCTCGTACCGCGTCGGGCTGAACAACGGCGTCAATGCCGAGCTGACCGTCACGAAGCGCACCGGCGCCGGCCGCTTCACCTGGCCGGCCACGAATGACGCGACGATGATCCTGAACATCGGCCGCAACGGCGTCGGCGCGCGCAGCGCGCAGCTGGAGATCGTCGGCACCGACTCGGTCCAGGGCTTCGTCGAGACCGGCGGCGTGTGCGGCGGCGGCGGCTACTTCGTCTACTTCCACGGCCAGTTCGACAAGCCGTTCGCGAGCTTCGGCACGTATCAGGGCGACACCGTGACACCGGGCTCGCGCACCGCGGCCCGCGCGCAGAACAACGGCGGCTGGGTCAAGTTCGCCGGTGGCGGGCAGGTGGGTCTGCGCATCGGGGTCTCGTACGTCAGCACCGCGAACGCCAAGCTGAACATGCAGACCGAGAACCCGGCCTGGGATTTCGACGGGCTGAAGAGCGCGGCGCAGGCCACCTGGAACGCGACGCTGAACAAGGTGCAGGTGACCGGTGGCTCGACCGACGACCGCACCAAGTTCTACAGCGCGCTGTACCACTCGCTGCTGCACCCCAACCTGTTCAGCGACGTGAACGGCCAGTACATCGGCTTCGACAACAAGACCTACACCGCGAACGGCTGGGACAAGTACGCGACCTTCTCCGGCTGGGACATCTACCGCTCGCAGGTGCAGCTGATCGGCTGGCTCGCGCCGAAGGAGGCGAGCGACATGGCGCAGTCGATGGTGGTCGACGCCCAGACGGGCGGTGGCGGCTACCCGAAGTGGCCGACCGCGAACGACGACACCTGCGTGATGGTCGGCGATGCCGGCGCGGTGATCGTCGCCAACCTGTACGCCTTCGGCGGCCGCAGCTTCGACACCACCGCCGCACTGCGCTACATGGAGCAGGGGGCGACCCAGCCCGGCACCCGTTCGCGCAACTGCGAGACACGCCCGGGGCTGGCCGACTACCTGGGACACGGCTACATCCCGATCGAGACGCCCAACCTGTGGGGCGCGGCCGCGTCGGCCGAGGAGTACGCGCTGGCCGATTCGGCGATCGCGCAGTTCGCCGCGTCGCTGGGCGACACCGTCAAGCGTGACAAGTACCTGACGCAGGCGCAGATGTGGAAGCCGCTGTACTCCAAGGTCAGCGGCTACATCCACCCGCGCACCGCGGGCGGCAGCTTCAAGAGCGGGTTCACGCGCACCGACGGCGCCGGTTTCGTCGAAGGCGATTCGGCGCAATACACCTGGATGGTGCCGCAGAACTACCGCGGCCTGTTCGACCGCATGGGCGGCAACGCGGCAGCCATCGCGCGGCTGGACGAGCACTTCACGCAGCTCGACTCGGGGCCGAACAGCCCGTACGCCTTCATGGGCAACGAGCCCGAGCACGGCACGCCGTGGGCCTACACCTTCGCCGGTGCGCCGTACAAGTCGCAGGCGGTGGTGCGGCGCATCCTGACCGACCTGTACAAGACGGGGCCCGACGGCCTGACCGGCAACGACGACCTGGGCGCCACCTCGGCCTGGTACGTGTGGGGCGCGCTCGGGCTGTACCCGGAGATCCCGGGCCTCGGCGGCTTCGTGCTCGGCAGCCCGCTGTTCCCGAGCACCGCGGTGCGCATGGGCAACGGCCGCACGCTGACGATCAACGCATCGAACGCGGGCGCGAACGGCACCTATGTGCAAAGCCTGAAGCTGAACGGCGCGACGTCGACGCGCACCTGGCTGCCGCTCGCGCAGCTGGACGCGGACGCCACGCTGGACTTCGTGCTCGGCGGCAGCGCCAACACCGCCTGGGGCAGCGCCGCGGCCGATGCACCGCCGTCGTTCGATGCGCCGCGCACGACCACCAACGCGAGCGGCTTCTTCTCGGACTTCGAAGCCGGCATTGCGCAACCGGACTGGAACGACACCGTCGATTTCCAGGCCAACATCGGTGGCTTCTGCTGCGGGCTGGCGCAGATGGAGACCTCGACGCGGCGCGAGAACATCGCGCACAGCGGCACGACGGCGCTGATGTACTCGGGCAACGACGCCGACGCGACGCGCTCGTTCTCGTACAACAAGGTGTTCGACGTGCGCATTCCGGTGACCGCGAGCACGACGCTGTCGTACTGGATCTACCCGCAGAGCTCGGCGCCGAACAGCGCGTTCGTCGCAGTCGACCTGATCTTCACCGACGGCAGCAGCCTGCGCGATTCGGGCGCGACCGACCAGAACGGCGTGCGCGTGCATCCGGAGTTCCAGGGCCGCGGCGGCCGGCTCGCCGGCAACACCTGGAACGAGGTGCGCTCGAACATCGGCCAGTGGGCGGCCGGCAAGACGATCGTGCGCATCCTGGTGGCCTATGACCGGCCGGATGCCACCGGCACCTTCCGCGGATTCGTCGACGACATCCGCGTCGCGCCGTGATCAAGCCGGGTTGTCGATCTCGATGAACTCGTGCTCGAGGCCGAATTTCTCGGCCACGTGCGCGGCCAGCGCAGGCGCACCATAGCGCTCGCTGGCGTGGTGCCCGCACGCGAAGAAGGCCACGCCGGTCTCGCGTGCGAGGTGCGCCTGCGGTTCGGAGATCTCGCCGGTGACGTAGGCATCGGCACCGGCGGCGATCGCCGCTTCGAAATACCCCTGGGCACCGCCGGTGCACCAGGCGACGCGCCGGATCGGCCGCCCCACCCCGGGGTCGACCGCGACCGGCGCGCGGTTCATCCGCAGGCTCAGCAGCGCCGTCAGCGCCGGCACCGTCAGCGGCTGGGCCGGGCTGCCGATCCAGCCCAGGTCCTGGTCGCCGAAGCGGCCATCGGCCATGAAATTGAGCCGCACGCCGAACTGCGCGTTGTTGCCGAACTGCGGGTGCGCGTCCAGCGGCAGGTGGTAGGCCAGCAGGTTGACCTGGGCCGCCAGCAGCCGCTCGATGCGGCCCTTCAGCCAGCCGGTGATGCGGCCGTCATGGCCTTTCCAGAACAGGCCGTGGTGCACCAGCAGCGCATCGGCGCCGCGCTCGATCGCCGCCTCGATGAAGGCCTGGCTCGCGGTGACGCCCGACACCAGCTTGCGCACTTCGGGTTTGCCCTCGACCTGCAGACCGTTCGGCCCATAATCGCGGAAGCGGCCCACGTCCAGCAGCGTGTTCAGGTAGGACTCGATTTCGGAGCGTGCGGCCATGACACAGGACCCTGTTGATGCGCAAGACGTGGCTGATTTTCTCCCAGGCCGTGACGGTGGCCGTGGCCGTGCTGTTCGTGGTCGCGACGCTGAAGCCGGACTGGGTGCGGCGCCAGCCGGGCAACGGCCTGCCGAGCATCGTGTCGATCAGCCAGGCGCCGTCGATCCAGACGGTGTCGCTGCCGCCCGGCGGCAGCGCCCCGAGCTACAGCGGCGCAGCGCGGCGTGCCTCGCCGGCGGTCGTCAGCATCACGGCCAGCAAGGCGCCGGCGCGCAGCCCGCACGGCGAAGACCCGTGGTTCAAGTTCTTCTTCGGTGAGCAGGGCGCGCAGCAGCGCGAGCAGCCGCAGGTCGGCCTCGGCTCCGGCGTGATCGTCTCGCCCGAGGGCTACCTGCTGACCAACAACCATGTCGTCGAAGGCGCCGACGACATCGAGGTGCAGCTGGTCGACGCGCGCCGCGCGAAGGCCAAGGTGGTCGGCAGCGACCCCGACACCGACGTCGCGGTGCTGAAGATCACGCTCGACAAGCTGCCGGTGATCGCGTTCGGCAGCGCCGAGACGCTGCAGGTCGGCGACGTGGTGCTCGCGATCGGCAACCCGTTCGGCGTCGGCCAGACGGTGACCTCGGGCATCGTCAGCGCGCTCGGCCGCAACCAGCTGGGCATCAACACCTTCGAGAACTTCATCCAGACCGATGCGGCGATCAACCCCGGCAACTCGGGCGGCGCGCTGGTCGACACCAACGGCAACCTGATCGGCATCAACACCGCGATCTACTCGCGCAGCGGTGGCAGCCTGGGCATCGGCTTCGCGATCCCCGAGACGACCGCGCGCCAGGTGATGGAAGGTCTGATCCGCGACGGCCAGGTCACCCGCGGCTGGATCGGCGTCGAACCGCGCGACCTGACGCCCGAGATCGCCGAGACCTTCAACCTGCCGATCAAGGAAGGCGTGCTGATCACCGGCGTGCTGCAGAACGGCCCGGCCGCGAGCGGCGGCCTGCGACCCGGTGACGTGGTCGTCAAGGTGGCCGAGACGCCGGTGGGCAACACGGTGCAGCTGCTGGCCGCGGTAGCCGCGCTGAAGCCGAAGGAAAAGGCGCAGATCGGCGTGCAGCGCGGCGACAAGGCGCTGGAGATCAGCGTGATGGTGGCGCAGCGGCCGCGCAGCAAGGTGGTGCCGCGGCAGGAGTGAGCCGGGAGGGTGCCTCCTCAGAAGGCCCTCCGCGGCATCACACTTTCTGCGTCGTGTCTTCCGGCGGCGCCTGCGTGTGCTTGATGAAAATCACCGAGGCCCAGATGCCGACCTCGTACAGGATGCACATCGGGATCGCGAGCGCGAGCTGCGAGACGATGTCGGGCGGCGTCACGACGGCCGCGACGATGAAGGCCAGCACGATGAAGTAGGCGCGGAACGCCTTCAGCTTGTCGAGCGTGACGATGCCCATGCGCGCCAGCACCACCACGACGATCGGCACCTCGAAGGCCGCACCGAACGCGACGAACATCGTCAGCACGAAACTCAGGTATTCCTGGATGTCCGGCGTGGCCGCGATGCTCTTCGGCGCGAAGGTCTGGATGAACGCGAACACCTTGCCGAACACGAAGAAGTAGCAGAACGCGACGCCGATGAAGAACAGCAGCGTGCTCGAGATCACCAGCGGCAGCACCAGCTTCTTCTCGTGCGTGTACAGCCCCGGCGCGACGAAGGCCCACACCTGGTACAGCACCACCGGCAGCGCCAGCAGGAAGGCCGCCATCAGCGTGATCTTCAGCGGCACCAGGAACGGCGAGATCACGTTGGTCGCGATCAGCTTGCCGCCGGCCGGCAACGCCGCCACCAGCGGGTGCGCCAGCAGGTCGTAGAGCGCGGCCGGGCCGGGGTAGATCGCGAGGATGCCGAAGCACACGCCGATCGCGATCACCGCGCGGATCAACCGGTCGCGCAGTTCGATCAGGTGCGTGACGAAGGGCTGCTCGGTGCCTTCCAGCTCATCACGGCCGTCGCTGTTCAACTTCATGGGAGGGATTCAGGTTCTCAGACCGACGAGCGCGGCGGGCGGAAACGCGCGACACGCGCCGCGCCGGATTGCGCCTTGCTGCGCACGCCGTTGCGCTGCTTGTACCACTGCGGCGTCGCGCCGCGCTTCAGGCGCCAGTTCTTCTTCGGGTGCTTGTATTGCGGCGGCGGGGGTTCCCAGCCGAGGTGCTGGCCGCTGTTCGGGCTCGAGACCGCGTCACCGGGGGCATCCCACGCGCTGGCCATGTCGGCGCGCGTCTGGTGGATTTCGTTCGACACCGTCTGCTCGACGTTGCGGGCCGCGTCCTCGAACTCGCCCTTCATCTTCTTGAGCTCTTCGAGCTCGATCGAGCGGTTGACTTCGGCTTTCACGTCGGCCACGTAGCGCTGCGCCTTGCCGAGCAGGTGCCCGACGGTGCGGGCGACCTTGGGCAGGCGCTCGGGGCCGATGACGATCAGCGCCACGGCGCCGATCAGCGCGATCTTGTCGAACCCGAAATCGATCATGCGGCCGCCATCCGACGGGCCAGCCCGGGCCGGCCTCGGATGCTCACGATTTGGTCTTCGCTTCGACGTCGACGGTGTTCGGATCGGCGGGCTTCTGGCCGACCTGTTGCGACGGCGGCACGGCGGCATCGGTGCCGGCGTTGGCCGAGCCATCCTTGATGCCGTCCTTGAAGCCCTTCACGGCGCCACCGAGGTCGCTGCCGATGTTCTTGAGCTTCTTGGTGCCGAACACCAGGACCACGATCACCAGCACGATGAGCCAGTGCCAGATGCTGAATGAACCCATGATTCTTCTCCTGCGGGAAATAGCGGATTCTAGGTGGTGACCGAGTCAACCCTTGGCCCAGGGCCTTGGTCCGCCGATGACATGCATGTGCAAATGTGGGACTTCCTGCCCACCATCGGCGCCGGTGTTGACCACGGTGCGGAAACCGTTGGTTGCACCCTGCTCGCGGGCCAGCCCCGGGGCCAGCGCCAGCATCCTGCCGAGCAGGGCCTGGTGCTTCTCCGGCACCGTGTCGTACAGCGACGGCAGATGCTCCTTGGGCACGATCAGGAAATGGATCGGCGCCCACGGCGCGATGTCGTGGAAGGCGATCAGTTCGTCGTCTTCGTAGACCTTGCGGCTGGGGATCTGGCCCGCGGCGATCTTGCAGAAGATGCAGCCTGGATCGTGGCTCATGGCGCAGACACCGGCATCGGCGTGTTCGAGTTCAGGTTCACCCAGCCGCGCACGACGCGGTAGAGGAACCAGATCGAGATGACGCCCCAGGCGATCCAGCCGGGGATCAGGAACAGGAACCACAGCGGCAGCGTGACGACGTAGAGCACGGCGGCCCAGATCACCGAGCGGATGCGCCAGCGGAAGTGCGACTCCTGCCAGCTGCCGGCGGCTTCGTCCTTCTTCACCAGGTCGAGGATGAAGGCGACGATCAGCAGCGTGATCGAGGCCTGCGTACCGGGCAGCACCGCGCCCACCGCGACGATCGCATGCAGCAGGTAGCTGATGTGGCCGATCGTCTTCAGCGACGAGTCCCGTTCAGAAGTGTTCACGACATCGTTCATGTTCCGTCCGCCTCTCGGGTTTGCAACTTGCGCGCGGCGAATTCTTCCAGCCCTGACAGGCCCTCGCGCCGCTCCAGCTCGGCGAGCACGTCGGCCGGTGTCAGGCCGAAGGCGCTCAGCGCGAGCATCGAATGGAACCACAGGTCGGCGACCTCGTAGACGATCTTCTGGCGGTCGCCGTCCTTGGCGGCCATCACCGTCTCGGTGGCTTCTTCGCCGATCTTCTTCAGGATCGCATCGGTGCCCTTGTGGAACAGCCGGGCGACGTAGCTCTTGTCCGGGTCGCCCAGGCGGCGCGACTCGATCACTGCGGCCAGGCGGGCCAGCGTGTCGTTGCCGTTGCCGTTGCCGGGGGTGCTCACCGCGGTTTTCACGTCCGTCATTTGTAGATGGTCCCGGGGTCTTTCAAGACCGGCTCGACGGTCTGCCAGGCCCCGTCCTTGTAAAGCTGGAAGAAGCAGCTGTGGCGGCCGGTGTGGCACGCAATTCCGAGTTTGTCGGGGTCGTGGCCTTGCTGCACAACCTTCAGCAGCAGCACGTCGTTGTCGCAATCGAGGCGCATCTCGTGCACCTGCTGCACGTGCCCGCTTTCCTCGCCCTTGTGCCACAGGCGCTGGCGCGAGCGGCTGTAATACACCGCCTCGCCGAGCTCGGCGGTGCGGGCCAGCGCCTCGCGGTTCATGAACGCGAACATCAGCACGTCGTTGCTGCCGACCTCCTGCGCGATCACCGGCAGCAGGCCTTGCGCATCCCACTTGATCTCGTCGAGCCAGCTCATCGGGCGAGTGTATCTGTCGTGTAAGTCGCTCCCGAGAAACCGCGTTCCTCGGCGAACCAGGCCAGCACCGGCACGGTGCCGGGCAGCACCGGCTGCACCTGCACCGGCAGGTTCTGCCAGGCCATCTGCTGGCGCTCGCGCATCTCGAACTCGCCGGTCCATTCGAAGACCTTGCAGAAGTGCAGGCGCACGCGCGCATGGGGGTAGTCGACGATCTCGACCTTCCACGGCTGCACCGGCCCGATCGTGATGCCGATCTCCTCGTGCAGCTCGCGGCGCAGCGCCTGTTCGACGCTCTCGCCGGCCTCGAGCTTGCCGCCGGGGAACTCCCAGTAGCCGGCGTAGACCTTGCCTTCGGGCCGGCTGGTCAGCAGGAAGCCGCCGTCGGCATCGATCAGCACGCCGACAGCCACCTCGACCGGCGTGCGCTCGTCGCCGCCGCTCATGACGCGTGCCGCCCGGCGTAGTCTTTCGCGAACTGGAACGCGACCCGGCCCGAGCGCGAACCCCGCTCCAGCGCCCACACCAGCGAGGGCTGGCGGGCGGCGGCGATCTCGTCCTCGCCGACCCCGAAGCCGCGCAGCCACTGCGCGACGATCGCGAGGTATTCGTCCTGGCTGAACGGGTAGAAGCTGACCCACAGCCCGAAGCGTTCGCTCAGCGAGATCTTCTCTTCGATCACCTCGCCGGGGTGCACCTCGCCGTCGTCGGTGTGCTGGTACGTGAGGTTCTCCTTCATGTACTCGGGCAGCAGGTGGCGGCGGTTGCTGGTCGCGTAGATCAGCACGTTGTCCGACGCCTGCGAGACCGAACCATCGAGGATGGACTTGAGTGCCTTGTAGCCGGGCTCGCCCTCGTCGAAACTGAGGTCGTCGCAGAACACGACGAAGCGCTCGGGCCGCTCGGCGACCAGGTCGACGATGTCGGGCAGGTCGACCAGGTCGGCCTTGTCGACCTCGATCAAGCGCAAGCCCCGATCGGAAAACTCGTTCAGGCAGGCCTTGATCAGCGAGCTCTTGCCGGTGCCGCGAGCACCGGTGAGCAGCACGTTGTTGGCCGCATGGCCGGCGACGAACTGCGCGGTGTTGCGCAGCAGGCGTTCCTTCTGCGGCTCGACCTCGACCAGCTCAGCGAGCCGCACATGCGCGACGTGGCGGACCGGCAGCAACTGCCCGGTGGCACCGCGCCGGCGGTAGCGAAACGCGATCGACGCGGACCAGTCGGGTGCGGCCAGCGGCTGCGGCAGCACCGACTCCAGCCGGGTGAGCAGCGCATCGGCGCGTTGAATCAGTTGCAGCAACGTGTCGGGAGCGAAAGACATGCGGGACCGCCGGGTCTACCGGCACCTAGGCTGGAACGGGCCGTCAGTGTAGTTTGCCGTGCGCGCGTGGTGCGGCTGGGGGCAGGCGGTGGGGCTCGGCCGGGGCGGTCGGCCCGGGGGCCGACTCCACGAAGAAGATCGGCTTCGGGGGTGCATCGGCAAACTCCCTCCACTCACTTCGTTCGTTGTGGTCAAACAGTGCCGATGAGTTGGTCTACGAAGCGTGCTGCGCACGCCACCCCCGAAGCCGATCTTCTCCGTCGCCCCAGAAGTCGCCCCACCGCCTGCCCCCAGCCGCACCACGCGGACGGCTTGTGTTTGGGAGATTGGTTGAAGTGAAGGTTGATCCCCCAAAGGAGCACGGCCTCCCCCACGCGCCTTTGCCTCAAGAACGATCAACCACGCCCAGCAACAACGACGGAACGCGGAGCACAACGATAGGTCCCCCGGCCGGCCGACTTGGCCTCGTACAAGGCCTTGTCCGCCAGCGCCATCAGCGCCCCTTCGGTGCTGTCGTCGCCCTCGTAGAACGAGATCCCGATGCTCGTCGTCACGCTCAGCGAATGCCCCAGAACCTGCTGCTCCGCCGAGATCGCCGCGAGGATCTTGCGGGCCAGGAAATGCGGCTCGTCCACCGTGTTCAGCCCTTCCAGGATCACGACGAATTCGTCGCCCGCCAGCCGCGCCACCGTGTCGGTCTTGCGCACGCTGGCCGACAGCCGCTGCCCGAAGGTCTTCAGCACCTCGTCGCCACCGGCATGGCCCAGCGTGTCGTTGATGCCCTTGAACTTGTCGATGTCCATGAACATCAGCGCCATCGGCCGGCCACTGCGCCGGCAGCGCGACATCGCCTCCGAGAAACGCTCCTCGAACTGCCGCCGGTTGGCCAGGCCCGTCAGCGCGTCGACCCGCGCCAGCGTCTGCAGTTTCCGCTCGAGTTCCTTCTGCGCCGAAATGTCGTTCGTCAGGCTGTACACGCCGATCACCCGCCCCTGCTCGTCGCGGTGCGGCAGGTAGTTGACCTGGAAGTGCCGCGGCCCCTGCCCCAGCACCGCCACCGTCTCGAACTGCACCGTCTCGCCGCGCAGCGCGCGCTCGATCTGGCGCTGCCGCAACGCCATCACCTTCGGCGGCAACACGTCCTGCATGCGCCGGCCCAGCGCATCGGCCACCCGGATGCCCGTCCAGGCCTCGAACACCGGGTTGCAGAACTGGAAACGCAGGTCGGTGTCGACATACGTGATCAAGGCCGGCACGTTGTCGGTGATCGTGCGCAGCCGCGCCTCGCTCGCGGCCAACTGCGCCTGCGCCTGGTGGCGCTCGGTGATGTCCATCACCATGCCGTAGAGGCCGGCGACGCTGCCGTCCGGCCGCCGTTCGGGCACGTACTCGACCAGGTGATGGTGCTCGCGGCCGAGCCACTCACCGTGCCGCTCGTAGCGCACGCGCTCGCCGCGCAACGCGGCCGCGATGTGTTCCGCAATGACACCGAACGCTTCCGCGCCCAGCACGTCCTGCATGCGCTCGCCGATCATCGCCTTCGGGTCGAGGCCGGCCATCGGCAGGTAGCGGGCATTGGCGAACTGGTAGCGCAGGTCGGCGTCGACATGGAACACCAGCGCCGGCAGGTTGTCCGACACCATCTGCAGCCGGCGCTCGCTGCGCGCCAGGCGCTGCGCCAGCGGCAGCACATGCGAGCGCAGCAGCCAGGCGCCCACCAGCACCAGCGCCGCCAGCAGGCCCGTCAGCAGGTGCAGCCGCGAGCGGATGTAGCTGAACAACTCGCCGCTGTCGGTCTTGACCACCAGGCCCAGGTTGACGCCTCGCAGCGGCGCATAGCCGGCCTGCACCGGCACGTCGCGCAGGTCCTTCACCGAGTCGGTTCCCGTCATGCCGAGCAGCGCCTTCGAGATCGGCAAGTAGGGCTGGCCGTCCTTCCGGAACATCGCGATGTGGCGGCCCGCCTCGTAGAAGCGGCTCGGCAGGCACACCGCGTCGTCATCGATGCGCGCGCACAGCAGCGCATCGGTCGAATCGTCGCGGTGCTGCAGGTCGTACAGCAGCCCGGTCAGCACGCCCAGCCGGCGCTCCAGCATCAGGCCACCCACGCGCTCGCCGTTGCGCTCGACCGGCAGCTCGCTGTGCAGCACCAGGCCGTCGTCCCACAGCAGCGTCGAGTGGCCATCGCCCAGCGGCAGCGCCACCGGCGCCGCGCGCAGCCGCGACGAGCCCGCCTCCAGCAGCGACTCGCCTTGCCCGTTCTGCACGCGCAAGGCGCTGTAATCCTGGCTCAGCACGCTGACCGCCAGCTCACGCAGGTCATCGAAGGCCAGCGCATCGGTCGGCTTCACTGCCAGCTGCGCGAGCGCCCGCTGCAGCGCGAGCTGCCGCGACACGCTCTCGGCGATCTCCATCTCCTGCTTCAGGCTGTGCGCGAACGCGCCGGCATGGCCGCGCGCCGCGGTCTCGAGGCCTTCGGCCACCGTCATCTTGTAGGCGCGCTGCATCAGCCCGAAGCCGGCCACGCCCGACACCACGGCCACGATGCCCAGCACGCCGACGGCCGTGCGCGTGATGCGGTCCTCGGGCCGCTCGCCCGCCGGTTCGGCCGACTCTCCGGCCAGCAAGCTCGACCACAGCGTCGCACCCAACACCACCAGCATCGCCATCACGGCCGCCGACATGCTGTTGAACGACAGCAGCTTGTACATCTCCTGCAGGTCGAGCACGTAGCCAGCCAGCGCCGACAGCCCGACCGCGAGCGTGCCGTACACGCTGCACGACACCAGCAGGCTGCGCCAGCGCAGCCCCGGCCGGTGCTGCAACCACAGCGCCAGGCCTGCGAACAGGAAGCCGAGGCAGGTGTTCGGCGCCAGGCGCCCGGGGTGGGACGAGCTCGCCTGCAACGTGCTGTGCAGCGCCGTCAGGTCGACCCCGAGGTCGATGCCGCCCAGCTGCTCGGCCAGCACCAGCGCGGGCAGCAGCATCAGCAGCACGGCACACCATGCCAATCGGCGCGAGGGCACGCGCGGGTCGCTCCACAGCGCCAGCGCGGCCACGAGGCCCAGCAGTCCCGCATTCAGGCTGGCCGGCACCGAATTCAGGAACAGGCGCGCCAACTCGACGCGACCGCTGAGCACGCCGGCCATCACGCACACGCCGACGCCCGCCAGCCCCAGGGCGGCGAGACGATGGAACGGCACACGGGGAAAAATCGGCATGACGGCAACCCAGCGCCGCCAGGTGCGGAGCTTTGCCGGATATCGGCCGACTCAGCCGGGTTCTTGAGCGGCAGGCGGGAGCGGGGACACCGGCAGCACGGCCTGATCGGCCAGCGCGAAGACCCGGTCCCCGACGGCCGGCCGGATCGTCTTCAGCCCGGTGAACGCGCCGAAGGCCGGTAGCACGCCGACGCGCTCGCCGAACCAGAAGCACGGCAGCCGCAGGTGGTCGTGAGGCCGTCCGCCGAGCACGATGCCCGGGTGCAGGTGGCCGGCCAGCACATAGGCGCCGTCGCGCGGCACCGGGTGGTGGCACAGCGCCAGGCCGCCCAGCAGCAGCGGTTCGTCGACCACCTCCATGCGCGCCCAGGCGGGCGGATCGCCGGCATGAGCATCATGGTTGCCGCGCACCAATGTCAGATGCAGATCCGCATGCCGCTCGCGCCAGCGCGCGAGCGCATCGAGCGTCGAGGCGGCATGCGCATGGACGGAGTGCAGGAAATCGCCGAGGAACACGATGCGCCGCGCGCTGTGCCGCTCGACCAGCCCGGTCAGCCGCGACAGCGTGTCGCTGGTCGTGGCCTCTGGCACCGGCACGCCGAGCCGGCGGAACGACACGGCCTTGCCGAGGTGGGCATCGGCGATCAGCAAGGCCTGCTGCGCCGGCCACCAGGCGGCTTTCTCGGGCAACAACGCGAGGCGCTGGCCGCCGACGTCCGTCGTGACCATGGCCGTGTGAAAAAGAGGGAGGCCGGCGTCAGCCGACCAGCAGGCGCAGCGCGGCGTCCAGGTGCTCGGTCGGCACGCGCTTGAAACCCGAGCGCGCATAGCGCTGCAGGCGGCCGACGGCAAAGCCGGTCAGCACCGACGACTGCGCGTTCGCATCGACCGTCGGCGTCGACGAGCCGGCCGCTTCGGCGGCGCTGCGCAGGCTCTGGCGCAATTGCGATTCGATGCGGTCGAAGAACTGGTTCATGCGGGTGACCAGGCGCTCGTTCTCGAACACCAGCGCATCGCCGACCATCACGCGCGTCATGCCGGGGTTCTTCTCGCCGAACTGCAGCAGCACGGTGAGGATCTTCTGGGCCTGCACGACCCCGCTCGTCTCGCGCTCGGTGATCTGGTTGACCAGCGTGAACACGCTCTGCTCGATGAACTCGATCAGGCCTTCGAACATCTGGGCCTTGCTCGCGAAGTGGCGGTACAGCGCCGCTTCGGAGACATCGAGCTTGCCGGCCAGCGCGGCGGTCGTGATGCGGTCGGCACCCGGCTGCTCGAGCATGTGGGCCAGCGTCTGCAGGATCTGCACACGGCGTTCGCCCGGCTTCGGGCGCTTGCGGCCCGCCGGCTCGGCCACCGCGTCGGCTGCCACCTCGGGACTGGTGTCTTCGGGGATGGCAGGGGTGTCGGTCATCGCGGCGATCGGAGTTGTCACAGGGTATGGAGCTTGTTCAGCGATTGAATTCTTGCATACACATAGGGGGGCTTTCGGCAAGGGTGAACGCCAACTTCTGTGCTGTTGTTCGCAACTTTGGCCGTCTTCAGGTAGCGCTGCATCCAGACCGTGCGCATGCCGATGCGGTGCGCGGACTTCTGGTGCGCCAGCGTGTCCTCGACCAGCACGCAGCGCCGCGGCGCCACCTTCAGCCGCACCGCGACGCGCCGCAGCATGCGCGCGTCGGGCTTCGGGCGCAGGTCGCCGAACATCGTCATCTCGTCGATGCTGATCACGCCGTCGAAGCAGTCCGCCAGGCCCAGCGCGCGCAGCACGCGCAGCGCGTAGGAGCGCGGTGCGTTCGTCAGCAGGAGCTTGCGGCCGCGCAGCCGGCGCAGCGCGGCGCGGTCGTGTGCATGGGTGCGCAGCCGGTCCTCGAGCCCGGGCAGGCGGTGCGTTTCCTCGAGGAAGTGGCTCGCGTTGACGCCGTGGTGGCGCACCAGGCCGAGCAGCGTCGCGCCGTAGCGGTCCCAGTAGTGCTGGCGCAACGCGGACGCCTCGGCCGCCGCCAGGCCCAGGTGCGCCGCGATGTAGTCGTTCATCGCCTGGTTGGTCGGGCCGAACGCGGCGTGCGAGGCATCGTGCAGCGTGTTGTCCAGATCAAAAAGCCAAACCGGGGCAAGGCGCCGACCGCTCATTCGGCCAACTCGTCGAGGATCGGGCAATCGGGCCGCTGGTCACCATGGCAGCAACTCGCCAGCCGCGACAGCGTGCGCTTCATCGCCTCCATCTCGGTGATGCGGCGGTCGAGGTCGGCCATGTGGGCGAGCGCGATGCGCTTCACGTCGCCGCTCGCGCGCCGGCGGTTCTGCCACAGCTTCAGCAACTCGCCGATCTCGGCCATGCCGAAGCCGAGGTCGCGGGCGCGCCGGATGAAGCGCAGCGTGTGCACCTCGTTGTCGCCGTACTGGCGGTAGCCCGCGTCGGTGCGGACGACCGGCGGCAGCAGCCCCAGCGATTCGTAGTGCCGCACCATCTTCGCCGACACGCCCGAGCGTTGCGCCGCTTCGCCGATGTTCATCGTGCCGCTCCCTTCCAGCGCCGCAACAGCAGCGCATTGCCGACCACGCTGACGCTGCTGAACGCCATCGCCGCACCGGCGATCACCGGGTTCAGCAACCCGAAGGCGGCCAGCGGGATGCCGACCACGTTGTAGATGAAGGCCCAGAACAGGTTCTGGCGGATCTTGCGCTGCGTGAGCCGCGCGATCTCGAGCGCATCGGCGACCAGGCGCGGATCGCCGCGCATCAGCGTGATGCCGGCCGCCTGCATCGCGACATCGGTGCCGCTGCCCATCGCGATGCCGACGTCGGCCGCCGCCAGCGCCGGCGCGTCGTTGATGCCGTCGCCGACCATCGCGACACGCGCGCCACCGCGGCGCAGCGTCTCGACGAGCGCCGCCTTGTCCTGCGGCAGCAGCGCGGCGTGCACTTCGGTGATGCCGAGTTCGCGCGCCAGCTTCGCCGCGGCGCCGGCGCTGTCGCCGGTCAGCAGCAGGCAGCGCACGCCCAGCGACTGCAGCTGGCGCACCGCGTCGGCCGCATGCGGCTTCGCGGCGTCGCCGAAGGCCAGCAGGCCGCGCAGCCGCGGCAGCGGTGCCGCCTCGGCCAGCCACGAGACGGTGCGGCCGTCGGCTTGCAGCGCGTCCGCGCGGGCCTGCAGCGGCGACACATCGATGCCACGCTCGCCCATGAAGCGGCTGCTGCCGAGCAGCAGCGTGCGCCCGCCGACCTCGCCCGACAGCCCGCGGCCGGCCACGCTGCGCACTTGGCCCGCCGTCGTGATCGCGAGGCCGTCGCGCTTCGCGGCGGCCAGCACCGCCGCGGCCAGCGTGTGCTCGCTGCCGGCCTGCAGCGCCGCGCTGTCGGCGAGCAGCGAGGGTGCATCGCCGTCGGCCGGTTCGCAGGCGACAAGTTCCGGATGGCCTTCGGTCAGCGTGCCGGTCTTGTCGAACGCGACGATGTCGACGTGGCGCGCGCGCTCCAGCGCCTCGGCGTCCTTGATCAGGATGCCGCGCCGGGCCGCGACGCCGGTGCCGGCCATCAGCGCCGCCGGCGTCGCGAGGCCGAGCGCGCACGGGCAGGCGATCACCAGCACCGCGACGGCGTTCAGCACCGCCTGCTCCCAGGCCCCCGTCGCCAGGCCCCAGCCGAGCAGCGTGACGGCTGCGATCACCAGCACCACCGGCACGAACACCGCGCTGACACGGTCGACCAGTTTCTGGATCGGCGCCTTCTTCGCCTGCGCCGATTCGACCAGGTGGACGATGCGCGACAGCGCCGACTCGGCACCGAGCGTCGTCGCCCGCACCAGCAGCAGGCCTTCGCCGTTGACCGATCCGCCGGTGACGCGACCGCCCGGCTGGCGCAGCACCGGCAGGCCCTCGCCGGTGATCAGCGATTCATCGACATGGCTCTCGCCTTCGAGCAGCTCGCCGTCGACCGGCATGCGCTCGCCGGCCCGCACGACGACGACGTCGCCGACCCGCAGCTGCGCGATCGGCAGCTCGAGTTCGATGCCGTCGCGGCGCACGCGCGCCGTCTGCGGGCGCAGCGCATTGAGGGCCTGGATCGCATCGGTCGCTTGTCGCTTCGCGCGCTGCTCCAGCCACTTGCCGAGCAGCACCAGCGTGATCACCACCGCCGACGCCTCGAAATACAGATGGCCGTGGCCTCCATGCGCCAGCAGCTGCTGCACGCTGAGGCCGAACGCGGCCGAGGTGCCGAGCGCCACCAGCAGGTCCATGTTGCCGGTGCGCGCGCGCAGCGCCTTCCAGCCGGCGCGGTAGAAACGCGCGCCGAGCACGAACTGCACCGGCGCCGCCAGCAGCAGCTGCAGCCAGCCCGGCAACATCGCGTCGACGCCGGCGAGCGACAGCAGCATCGGCAGCACCAGCGGCACCGACAGCGCCGCGGCCGCGATCACCGGCCACGCCGGCGCGGCAGCGGACGGCGCCTCGTCGTCTTCATGCACGTGCGCCGCATAACCGGCCTTCTCGACCGCCGCCAGCAACGCCGCGGCATCGCCGGCGCTCGTCTGCACCTCGGCCCGCTCGGTCGCCAGGTTGACGGTCGCCGATACCACGCCGGGCACCTTCCGCAGGGCTTTCTCGACACGCGTGACGCAGGACGCGCAGGTCATGCCGTCGATGCTGAGGGACAGGGAGTTCGTGTTCATGCCGGGAGTCTCAACCTTACCATCATGGCAAAGTCAAGGCCTTGGAGCGCGTGGGGATTCATTCCCCGGCTTGACCTTGCCACGGTGGCAAGCTTCACAGTCTGCGCACTACCTCAACGGAGAACCCCATGATCGAGTTCCAGGTCGACGGCATGAGTTGCGGCCATTGCGTCAAGGCGGTGACGCAGGCGCTGAAGGAGGCCGATCCCCACGCGCTGGTGGTGGTGAACCTCGCGGAGCACACCGTCGAGGTGGAATCGGCGTCCGATCGAAGCCTCCTCGCCGCAGCGTTGACCGAGGCGGGGTACCCGCCCCGGTAGCCCGGATCAGTGGCTGCGGATCATCGTGCCGTAGGCCTGCTCCGTCAGGATCTCGAGCAGCATCGCGTGCGGCACCCGGCCGTCGATGATGTGCACGGTGTTGACGCCGTTCTTCGCCGCATCGAGCGCCGACGCGATCTTCGGCAGCATGCCGCCGCTGATCGTGCCGTCGGCGAACAGCTCGTCGATCTCGCGCGCCGACAGGTTGGTCAGCAGCTTGCCCTGCTTGTCGAGCACGCCCGGGATGTTGGTCAGCATCAGCAGCTTCTCGGCCTTCAGCACCTCGGCCAGCTTGCCGGCCACCACGTCGGCATTGATGTTGTAGTTCTCGTTCTCCGAGCCGAAGCCCAGCGGCGAGATCACCGGGATGAACTGGTCGTCCTGCAGCGCCTTGACCACCGACGGGTCGATCGACTCGATCTCGCCGACCTGGCCGACATCGTGCACCTTGGTCGGGTCGTCGCGGTCGACCATCTTCAGCTTGTGCGCCCGGATCAGCCCGCCGTCACGCCCGGTCAGGCCGACGGCCTTGCCGCCGACCGCGTTGATCAGGCCGACGATGTCCTGCTGCACCTGGCCGGCCAGCACCCACTCGACCACTTCCATGGTCTCCTCGTCGGTGACGCGCATGCCCTGGATGAAGGTGCCCTTCTTGCCGATCTTGGCCAGCGCGTCCTCGATCTGCGGCCCGCCGCCGTGCACCACCACCGGGTTGATGCCGACCAGCTTCAGCAGCACCACGTCTTCGGCGAAATCCTG
Source organism: Rhizobacter sp. P5_C2 (assembly GCF_054049715.1). Lineage (NCBI taxonomy): Bacteria > Pseudomonadati > Pseudomonadota > Betaproteobacteria > Burkholderiales > Sphaerotilaceae > Rhizobacter > Rhizobacter sp. P5_C2. The sequence continues at coordinate 68,717 of NZ_JBFULV010000010.1, forward strand.
CTGCAGCGACGGATCGGTCATCGCGTTGCCGCCGTACTTGATGACCATGGTCTTGCCATGGAACTTCTGGATGTACGGCAGCGCCTGGGCCAGGATCTCCGCCTTGTCGCGCGGGGAGATGTGCGACAGGTCGGGGCCGTTGTTGTGGCCGGCGGGCTTGCTGGCGGGGGGCTCGTTGTTCATGAGGAGGCTTTCCGGAACGCGGCCGCCACGGACCGCTGCGGCGCGAATTGTAGGGTCGGGATTCAGGTCGTGTGCACGCCGCGTCCGGCCGGCGGAACGCCACCCGGCGCATCCTTCGACAAGGCCATCACGATGCCGCACAGCTCCTGCGCTCGCTGCTGGCCGCACACCTGGGTCAGCAGCTCCAGCTGGCGCTCCAGCACCTGCAGGCTCGCGAGCCGCTCCCGCACGTGCGCCAGGTGGCCTTCGATCACCGCGTCGACCTTCGAGCAATCGGCCTGCGGATGGTCGAGGAACTCGAGCAGCGGGCGCACCTCGTCCAGGCTCATGTCCAGCGACCGGCAGTTGCGAATGAAGCGCAGCCGTTGCACATCGGCCTCGGTGAAGCGGCGGTAGTTGTTGCCGCCGCGCGCCGGCGCGGGCAGCAGGCCGGCCTTCTCGTAGTGCCGGATCGTGTCGACCGGCACGCCGGTGGCTTCGGATACATCCTTGATGCGCATGGGGACTTGACCTTGGAGGGACTCCAGGCTTTCGAATGTGCCACAGCGCTTTCGCCTTGCCTCGAGTTCTCCATGTCACGACATTGCTGCGATCACGATCACCACGCCCCGGCCGATGCCCACGCCGCGGGGCATGACCACGGCCACGGTCATTCCCACGACCACCTGCCGACCGGCCCGGTCTCGGCCGCCTACCGCCGCGTGCTCTGGGTCGCGCTGGTGCTGAACGCCGGCATGGCGGTGCTGGAAATCGGCGGCGGCGTGCACGCCGATTCGGCCTCGCTGCTGGCCGATGCGGCCGATTTCTTCGGCGATGCCGTCAACTACGGGCTGAGCCTGGTCGCGCTCGGCATGGCCGCCGTGTGGCGGCCGCGCGTCGCCTGGTTCAAGGGCGCGACGATGGCGGTCTACGGTGCCGGCGTGCTGGCGCTGGCGCTGTGGCACGCCTGGTACGGCGCGTCGCCGGCCGCGGCCACGATGGGCTGGATCGGCGGGCTGGCGCTGGCGGTGAACCTGGGTGTCGCGCTGCTGCTCTACCGCTTCCGCGACGGCGATGCCAACATGCGCTCGGTGTGGCTGTGCAGCCGCAACGATGCGATCGGCAATGCCGCGGTGCTGCTGGCGGCGGTCGGCGTGTTCGGCACCGGCACGATGTGGCCGGACGTCGTGGTCGCGCTGCTGATGGCCGGCCTCGGCCTGCAAGGCGGCATCGCGGTGATGCGGCAGGCGCGTACCGAGCTGCGGCGGGCCGGCCCGCTCAATACCGCGTCGTCAGGTTCGTGAGCCAGGCGGGCGACACGTCGACGGCCCAGGCCTCGAAGCGCTTGTCCCATCCGCTCAGGATCGTGATGCCGATGGCCAGCATCAGCACGCCCAGCAGCAGCTTGCCGCCCTGCCCGGCCGCCATCAACCGGCCCCGCCAGCGGGTGACGGCGCTGCGCGACAGCGAGCCCAGCAGCACCAGCGGCGTGCCGGCCCCGAGCCCGAACAAGGCCATCAGCAGCGCGATCTGCGCCAGGTCCTTGCCCTGCGAGGCGAGCGTCGTCGCGGCGCCGAGCGTCGGGCCGACGCACGGGCTCCAGATCACGCCCAGCACCAGGCCGACCACGAACTGGCCGCCCGCACCCTCGAGCCGCAGGCGCGACAGCAGCCGGTCGCCGGCTGCGCTCAGGCCCGACGTCGCCCCCGCGAAACGCGCCTGCAGCCGTGTCGACAGCAGCAGCACGCCGAAGGCGATCATCACGACCGCGGCCACCGCCCGGAAGCTGCCCGAATCCAGCCCGAGCGCGGCGCCTGCCGTCGCCAGGAAGAGCCCGACCACGCTGAACGACAGCGCCAGGCCTAGCGCCAACGCATACGGACCGAACCGGTGCGCACCGACCGCCGTCGCCAGCAGGATCGGCACCAGCGGCAGCACGCAGGGCGACAGCGTCGACAGCACGCCCGCCAGGTACCCGAGGCCGAAGGTCGCGGCACCGAAATCCATGCTCACAGCGCCTGCGCGAACACCGCCTCGATGCCCGGGCGCGTGGTTTGCCCCGTCGAACGGGTGACCTCCTTGCCCCCCTTGAACACGACGAAGGTGCTCTGCTGCGACACGCGCAACGCCTTCTTCAGCGCCTTCTCGGTGTCGAAGTCGGCGACGAAGAACTGCACCGGTTTCATCGCCGGCTCGTTCAGCACCTGCTCGACCACCGGCTTCTGCGCGCGGCAGGTCGGGCACCAGTCGGCGTGGAACTGCACGATGACCGGCCCGCCGGCCGCGACCGCCTTGTCGAAGGCGGCCTGGTCGAAGGGGCGCGGCGCCGCCGCGGCGATCGAAACGGCTGCACCCGCCAGCCACAGGGTCAACAGCTTGAACAGGGTTCGCATCACGCACACTCCAGGGAGAACGAACACGTGGGTCGCTCGCCGGCCCCCGAACTTACACACCGGGTCTTGTGGCGCGGCACGCAGACCCCCACCTACCGGCAGCAAGTTCCTCTTGACCGAGGTTCCATTGAAAGAGAAAGGCAAACGGACATGAAACGACTTCTTGCCATGCTGGCCTTCGTGGCCATGGGTCTGGTGTCGGCCGCGGCGTTCGCGCTGCCGTCCGTCACCGATGTGCAGGCCGAGGTGCAGAAGGGCAACTATGCCCAGGCCGAAACCTTGATGCGCGACGTGGTGGCCGCCAAGCCCGGCAGCGCGAAGGCGCACTACGTGTATGCCGAAATCCTCGCGCACAACAAGCGCTTCGAGTTCGCGCTGCAGGAGACACGCCTCGCGAAGCAGCTGGATCCGGCGATCGGCTTCACGCAGCCCGAGAAGTTCAAGAGCTTCGAGCAGTTGCTGGAGCGCGAGCAGCGCGGCGCCACCGCTGGGGGCAATGCGACCGGTGGCAACACGGCCGGCACGGCGATGCAAGCCCCGCGCGCCGTCGAGCAGCGCAGCAGCGGCATCCCCGGCTGGATCTGGGGCGCCGGCTTCGCGGTGATCGCGGTGCTGCTGTGGCGCATGTTCAGCGCCCGCCGCGCGCAGCCGATGACACCCGCCTATGCCGGCGGCATGCCGACCGGCGGCTACGGCCCGAACTACAGCCCGATGGGCGGCGGCACCGGCAGCGGCATGCTGGGCACCGGCCTGGCGGCGGCCGGCGGTTTCGCGGCCGGCATGCTGGCCGAGAAGATGCTCGACGGCCACCGCGACGGCGGCTCGTCGTCGGCCAGCCATGCGTCCGACGGCGGCCTCACCCCCGGCTACTTCGACAACGGCGCGGCTGATGAGCTGTCGAACCGCTCGGTCGACTTCGGCTCGGGCGGCGATTGGGACAGCGGCGGCGGTGGCGGTGGCTCCGACGGCGGCGGCAGCGACGGCTGGTGACTCAAGGCCGCGGTCGCACGAAGCGCAGCGCGAACCGGTCGGCCGGCTGCTTCATGTCGAAGAAGGCCTGTTCGCGCGGGTCGCCGGGATTGCGCAGGAAATCGCTGTCGGCTTCGAACACAAAGCCGGCCGCCTCGATCTCCTGCCGCACGAGCAATTCGTCGATGCGGTGCAGGCGCTTCGCATCGGCCACGCCGGTGCCCGCCTTCGCCGCATGGTCGACCAGCACCAGGTGCCCACCCGGCTTCAGCGCCGCGAACATCGCGGCATTGAGCTTCGCGCGGTCGACCGTCGAATACGCGATGTCGTGGTACGACAGCACCAGCGTCACCAGGTCGACACGCGGCGCATCGTCCGGAAACAGGTCCTCGAACGGCCGCACCAGCACCGCGAGCTGCGGCTGCGGGTGGGCGGCCAGTCGCTTGTCGAGCATCGGCCTGCGCTGCTCCACCTGCGCCCACACCTTGCCTTCAGGGCCGACCGCCAGCGCCATCAGCTGCGCCGTGTAGCCGCCACCGGCCGAAACATCCAGCACCGACATGCCGGGCTGCACCTGCGCGAAGCGCAGCAGCTCGATCGGGTGGCGGCCGGCATCGGCCTTGCGGTCGTCGTCGGTGCGCAGCGGGCTGGCGAGCAGCGCGGCCGGATCGGCATCGGTGGCTGCATCGGCGGCAGCCCGGGCCGGCCACGGCAACGCCATCGCCGCGAGCATCGACAGGATCACGATTCGGCGAACACGCGGCTGGCTCATCTTCGGCTCCCTGGAAAGAGGCCGCATTCTGCGACGGATGCGTTTCAGGCGCCCGGCAAGGGATTCAGGGGTTCAGCACGGCATGCACGATGCCGCCCAGCTGCTCCAGCGTGTACTCCTTCTGCATCAGGCCCTTGACGCCGGCCTCCTGCGCCGCGGCGCGCATCTCGTCGGAGATGAAGCCCGAGCTGATCACCACCGGCAGGTCGGCGCGGATGCGCGAGATCTCGGCCGCGAGTTCCATGCCCGTCAGCTCCGGCATGTTGTAGTCGGTCACCACCAGGTCGTAGGCGCCGGGGTCGGCCTTCAGCAGCGCCGCCGCCTCGCGCGGCTGGTCGATGCCGGTCACGCGGTAGCCGGCACGCAGCAGCAGGCTCTCGACCATCAGCAGCATCGCCGGATCGTCGTCGACCACCATCACGTGCTGGCCGCGACCCGTGGGCGCCTGCGCCTGCGCGGCCGCCACCTCCGCGCGCTGCGGCCGGTGCGGCAACAGCGGGAAGTAAAGGTGGAACGTGCTGCCGCGTCCCGGCTCGCTCTCGACGTCGATCGCGCCGGCATGCGCCGTCATGATGCCGTGCACCACCGAGAGCCCGAGGCCGGTGCCCTGCCCGACCCGCTTGGTGGTGAAGAAGGGTTCGAATACCCGCGCGCGCGTTGGCTCGTCCATGCCGACGCCGTTGTCGGCCACCCACAGGTGGGCACAGGCGCCGGGCGCCAGCTCGCCCAGGCGCTGCGCCTCGTCGGCATCGATGCGGCGCTCGTCCAGCCCGATCGTGATGCGCCCGCTGCTGCCCTGCAGCGCATGCCAGGCGTTGGTGCACAGGTTCAGCAGGATCTGCTGCACGTGCGTGGCGTCGGCGCTGACGAACAGCGGCCGGTCCTCGAGCGCCAGCACCAGCTCCACGGTGGCCGGCAGCGTCGAGCGCAGCAGCGCAATCGATTCCTCGATCATCGGCCGCATCGGCTGGCTCACCAGCTCATGCGGCTGCATGCGGCTGAACGCCAGGATCTTCTGCACCAGGCTGCGCGCGCGCACGCCGGCCATCTCGATCTGCTTCAGCGGCGGCGTCGCGCCATGGGCCTCGTCGAGCCGGTCGCGCGCCAGCGACACGTTGCCGAGGATGGCCGCGAGGATGTTGTTGAAATCGTGCGCGATGCCACCGGCCAGCGTGCCGATCGCCTCCATCTTCTGCGACTCGCGCAGCTGCGCCTCGAGCAGCACGCGCCTCGCCTCGGCCTGCTTGCGCTCGCTGATGTCGGTCACCATGCCGAGCGAGCCGACATAGCGGCCGGCCTCGTCGAACACCGGCGTGACCGACATCGACACCCACAGCGGCTGCCCTTCGCTGCGGTGCATGCGCAGCTCGACGGCCTCGACGGTGCCCGCCTGCCGGCTCGCCAGCGCATCGGGCGCCAGCCGGCCGGCCGGGTCGTCGAGGAACTCGGCGAGCGGGCGGTCGAGCATGTCGGCCGCGCCCTGGCCGAGCAGGCGCAGCAGCTTCGGGTTGACGAAGGACAGGCTGCCCTGCGCGTTGACGAGCCAGATGCCCTCGTTCGCCGTCTCGACGATGCGGCGGTAGCGCAGCTCGCTGTCGCGCAGCTCGCGCGTCATCACGCGGGCGACGCTGTAGGCGCGCATGCGCGCGGTCGTCAGCTGCCACGTCAGCGCGGCCAGCAGCAGGCTCAGTCCGATGCCGGCGAAGCCGATGATGCGGGCCGATTCGCGGTGGTGGCGCGCCTCGAACTCCGGCGTGCTGCGCACCTGCACCGTCCAGCTCTGCCCGGCCACGCCGATGTACTCCTGCGCCTCGAAACGTGCCGGCTGGCGATCGGCCTCCGCGCCGATCGAGCGGTACATCAGCGCGTCGTCGCTCAGCTCGACGCCGTCGTAGATGCGCAGGTCCAGCCCCGGCGTCGACTCGCCGTACAGGCTGGACATCAGGTCGCCGATCCGAAAGCCCGCCCACACCCAGGCCACCACGTTGCGCCGCCGCGCGGCCACGCTGTCCAGCGCCTGCCCGGGCGCGTACAGCGGCAGCAGCATCAGGAAGCCGTACTGCGGTGCATGGTCGGGTTCGGTGACGAGGCGGATGCGGCCAGTGATCGCGACGCTGCCGGAATCGCGCGCCTTGTCGAGCGCGGCGCGGCGCGACGGGTCGGTGGAGATGTCGTAGCCGAGCGCGCTCAGGCTGCGACCGACCGCTGGCGCGATGTAGGTGACCGGCACGTAGCTCGCGCGCGGGCCGGGCGGGCGCACCTGGTAGCCGGGCACGCCGGACAGGCGCTGCGCCGCTTCGTGCGCTTCGACGTCGGGGCCCTGCACCAGCGGCCCGTAGGCGATCGCCTGCAGGCCGTTGAAGTCGACGCCGACCAGCAGCGCATCGACATAGCGGTCGAAGTGCGCGCGGTCGACCGAGCCGGACGCGAGGAACAGCCCCTGCACGCCGCGCAGCATCTGCTCGAAGGCCGCCATGCGCTGCTCGATGCGGCTGGTGGCCTGGCGCAGGCTGAAGTCGAAGCTCGCGCGCAGCGCGGCCTCCTCGGACGCGCGCTCATGGCGCCACGCGAGCGCGGTGACCGTGAGCGAGAGCGCCGCGACCAGCAGCGACATCAGCAACGGAAAGGCTCGCTTCACGCCCGGGCCCGTGCTCAAAATTGAGTCATCGTGCGCGCCAGCTCGGCCGAGAAGTACTTCTCGAAGATGCGCTGCATGCTGCCGTCGGCCCGCATTTCGTCGACGAGCGCGCGCCACGCCTGCTGCTGCGCCGGCGACAGCGACTTCTTCGACATGATCAGCCCGTGCGGCACCGGCGGGTCGTCGAATTCGACGATGCGGGTCTGCGCGCGGATCGTGCCCTGCTGCACCGTCGGGTAATCGAAGGGCTCGATGATCATCGCCTGCACGCGGTTGTCGAGCAGCACCTGGTACAGCGGCTCGAGACTGGACGCGTGGCTCACGCGGCCCTGCGCATCGAGCGCGTCGACGAGGCGGTTGGCGGTGGTGCTGTAGCGGAAGCTGCGGATCACGCCGAGCCGGAGCTTCGGGTTGCGCTCGAAATCGGCCAGCTCGGCGACGCCGGCATCCTGGCGCACCAGCAGGTAGTACTTGTTCGACACGTACCAGGCGAACGCGGCGAACTGCTCGCGCGCCGGGTTGGTGATGCCCGACAGGCTGAAGTCGAGCGCGCCGCCTTCGATCAGCTGCCAGATGCGGGCGCGCGGCAGCACCGAGACGACGAACTTGCAGCCGCTGCGGCGCGCCAGTTCGTCGGCGATGTCCTTGTCGATGCCCTCGCCGGTGACGCCCGAGTAGAGCAGGCCGTGCTCGTGCAGCGCGAGGCTCATCGGGCGCGGGCAATCGGGCCCGTCGGCGGCGATGGCCACGCCACCGACGAAGGCCAGGACCCACGCACATCCCCAGGCCCGCAGCCAATACAACGACATCTGCATGCTCGATCAGAGACCCCCTGGGCCGGCAGCATAGTCCCGGCGCGGGCCGCGTGGCCCCGGGACTTGCCGCAACGAACGGGAAAATGCCACGGCACCCGCGGCCGCGGCGGCAGAATCTGCGCCTCGATGACGACTTCTTTCTCTTGCTCCCTCGCCGGTGGCGCCCGCCTCGCGCTCGCCGCGCTGTTGCTGCTGGCCGGCCGGCCCTGCCTCGCGCCGGCCGGTGCGCAGGCCGCCGAGGCCTATGCGATGCAGGCGCAGCGGCAGCCGGATTTCCGGCGCATGCAGGTACTCGGGCGCACGATGTTCTTCGACCCCGCGCTGTCGGCCTCCGGCGAGCAGAGCTGCGCGAGCTGCCACGACCCGGCCTCGGCCTACGGTCCGCCGAACGGCAAGCCGGTGCAGCCGGGCGGGCGCGACGGGCAGGCGCTGGGCTTTCGCGCGACGCCTTCGCTGCGCTACCTGCAGAACGTGCCGCCGTTCACCGAGCACCGCTTCGACGACGACGTCGACGAGAGCGTCGACCAGGGCCCCGCCGGCGGCCACGACTGGGACGGCCGCGCGGCGACGGTGCACGAGCAATCGGGGCTCGCGCTGCTGTCGCCGAACGAGATGGCCAACGCGAGCGCGGCCGAGGTGGTGGAGCGGCTGCGCCGCGCGCCGTATGCCGGCGAGTTCCGCGCGACCTTCGGCGCCGACGCGCTCGATGCGGTGGAGCCGGCCTTTCAATGGGCGCTGCTGGCGCTGGAGATGTTCCAGCAGGATGCGGCGCAGTTCCATCCGTACAGCAGCAAGTACGACGCGGTGCTGCGCGGCCGCGCGAGCCTGACGCCGCAAGAGGCGCGCGGCCTCGCGCTGTTCAACGACGAGACCAAGGGCAACTGCGCGTCATGCCACCCGAGCGCGGTCAGCGCGACGACCGGCGCGTTCCCGGCCTTCACCGACCACGGCCACATCGTGGTCGGCGTGCCGCGCAACCGCGAGCTGCCGGCGAACCGTGATGCGGGCTTCCACGACCTGGGGCTGTGCGGGCCCGAGCGCCATGACCTCACCAACCGGCCCGAGCACTGCGGCGCATTCCGCACGCCGACGCTGCGCAACGTGGCGCTGCGGCAGGCCTTCTTCCACAACGGCGTGCTGCACACGCTGGACGAGGTGATGCAGTTCTACGTGACGCGCGACCTGGAGCCGCAGCGCTGGTTCGGCCGCGGCGCGGATGGCAAGGTCGAGCTGTACGACGACCTGCCGGGGGCGCTGAAGGACAACGTCAACCGCGATCCGCCGTTCGATCGGGTCGCGGGCGACAAGCCGGCGCTCGATGCGCAGGAGATCGCGGAGGTGATCGCGTTCTTGAAGACGTTGACGGATGGGTACGAACCCCAGCCCTGAGCGCAGGGCGATTCGCCGCCGCTTCACCGCAAATTCAACGCCTGCGTCAAATCCCCCATCGCCGCCGACCCGTTCTTTGCGAGCCCCTCATCGCGCATCCTCAACCCCGGCAGCGTCTCCAGCTGCCAGCGCCGCGTGATGAAGCGCAGGATCGAACCGGTGTCGTAGGGCGTGTGGTCGACGAAGCCCTTCTTCGCCCACGGCGACACGATGATCGCCGGGATGCGCGTGCCCGGGCCCCAGATATCGCCCTTCGGCACCGGCGCGTGGTCCCAGAAGCCGCCGTTCTCGTCATAGGTCACGACCACCAGCATGTGCTTCCACTGCGGGCTCTGCTGCAGCGTCGCGATCAGGTCGGCGATGTGCTGGTCGCCCGACGCCACGTCGGCATAGCCCGCATGCTGGTTCAGGTTGCCCTGCGGCTTGTAGAACGCCACCGGCGGCAGCGTGCCCGCGGCCGCGTCCTTCAGGAAGCTCTCGTCGAAATCCTTCAGGTGCGCCTTGCGGTACGCGGCCTTCGCCGGATCGGTCGGGTCGACCGTCGCGTAGTAGTTGAACGGCTGATGGTGCGTCTGGAAGCCGATCGGCGACGCATAGATGATCTTGCGCACCACCGCAGCCGGCTGCCGGCCCTCGTCGGTCGCCGCGTTCCACGCGCCGCCGTACCAGGTCCAGTCGACGCCCTTGCGGTCGAGCATGTCGCCGATCGTCAGCTGCTTCTGCGGCGGCAGCGTGTTGGCCTTGCCGGCATCGGCCAGCAGGTCGCTGCCGGCGGCCGCGGGCGGCACGCCGCTCGGCTGGTAGGCCGGCTGCATCGTGTTCACCGCGTAGTACTGGCCATCGCCCGCGTAGTTGGCCGGCGTCAGGTTGCTGCTGTTGATGTACTTCGGCGCACCGGCGATCGCCGACGACGGCGAATCGGGCCGCGTCGTCAGCTTCGCGCTCCAGCGCCCGTCGGGCAATTTGTCGACGACCGAGATCGAGCCCTTGGCCGGCGACTGCTCGGCCTCCGGATACACCGGCACGCAGGCGCACACCAGGTACTGGTGGTTCAGGAACGAGCCGCCGAACGCGCCCATGTAGAAGCGGTCGGCCAGCACGTACTGCTGCGCGACCTGCCACAGCCGCATGCGGCTGCCGTCGTAGTAGCCCAACGACAGCCCGCCCCCGTCGGCCCAGGCGGCGAACTTGTCGTTGCGCCCGCCGTTGATCTGCATCTGGTTCTCGAAGAAGCGGTGGTACAGGTCGCGCGTGATCACGTCCTGCCCGACCTTCACGCCGCTGCCCTGGTAGCCGGCCTCGGCATCGATCTGGAACGGCTTGTTGTCCTGGTTCGCGGTCGCACCCTGCGCCAGCGTCACTGCCTGGCCCGCCGCGGTGACGCCGCCCCAGGTCTGCGGCAGCTTGGGCAGCACGACGTCGCTGTCGCGCTCGGTCTGCGGCTGCCAGGTGCCGCGCGACGACGGGTTCACGCCGGGGATGCCGTCGGCACCGGGGAACAGGCCGTACAGGTTGTCGAAGGCGCGGTTCTCCGCAAAGATCACGACGACCGTCTGGATGCTGTCCTGCAGCTTCGCATCGCTGACGGATCCGCCCACCGGCGGTTGGGTGCCGCACGCGGCAAGGGACGCCGCCAGCGCAACGGCAGTGGCACGGATCTTCATCGGTCGCTCTCCTGGTGGTTCTTCTAGGGAGCGCCATCTTCCATCATTTCTCCAGCGGTTTGAGCTGCTGCAACAAGGTCGGGATCAGCTCGCTGATGGTCGGGTGGATGTGCACCGCCCGCGCGATCACGGTGTACGGCGCGTTGGCCGCCATCACGTCGAGCAGCGAATGCACGATCTCGTCGCCGTCGATGCACAGCAGCGACGCGCCGAGGATGCGCTCGGTCTGCGCATCCACCAGCACCTTCATGAAGCCCTGCGTCTCGCCGCGCTCCTTCGCGCGGCCGACCCGCGTCATCGGCATCACGCCGACCAGCGCGTCGCGCCCGCTCGCCAGCACCTCGGCCTCGGTCATGCCGACGCGGCCGAGCGGCGGGTCGATGTAGAGCGCATACGCCGGGATGCGGTCGCTGACGCGGCGCGGGTCGTCGTCCAGCAGGTTGGCGGCGACGATCTCGTGGTCGTTGTACGAGGTGTGCGTGAACGCGCCGCGGCCGTTGCAGTCGCCCATCGCCCAGATGCCCGGCACGCTGGTGCGCAGCTGGTCGTCGACCTCGATGAAGCCGCGCGCATCGCAGGCCACGCCGGCGTGCTCGAGCCCGAGGTCATCGGTGTTCGGTCGACGGCCCACCGCCACCAGCAGGTGGCTGCCGGTGAACTCGCGCGGCCGTCCGTCCTGCGTGATGTTCAGCCGGATCGCACCCTCCGCCGTGCGCGCCAGCGAGAAATCGCGCGCCATCGTGACCACCTCGATGCCCTCGCGCTCGAGGATCGCGCGGATCTCGGCCGACACCTCGGGATCCTCGCGCGACACCAGGCGCCCGCCGTGTTCCAGCACCGTGACGCGCGCGCCGAAGCGGCGGTGCATCTGCGCGAACTCCAGCCCGATGTAGCTGCCGCCGACCACCAGCAGGTGCTCCGGCACGACGTCGAGCGACATCATCGAGGTGTTCGTCAGCACCGGCACGTCGGCGATGCCGGGCCAGTCGGGCAGCAGCGCGCGCCCACCGGTGTTGATGAAGACCTTCGGCGCCTCGAGCAGCTCGTCGCCGACCTGCACGCGCTGCGGTCCGGCGAAGCGCGCGTGGCCCCAGACCAGGCTCAGGTTCTCCATGCCGCCGAGCCACGACGACAGCGACGAAACCGACTGCGCCACCATCGCGTCCTTGCGCGCCTTCACCGCCTTCATGTCGACGCGCACCGCGCCGTCGATCACGACGCCGTAGTCGGCCGCGCGGCGCGCCACATGCGCGGTGCGCGCGCTCGCCACCAGCGTCTTGGTCGGGATGCAGCCGTCGTTGACGCAGGTGCCGCCGAGGTGCTCGCGCTCGACCAGCGCGGTCTTCATGCCGGCGGCACACAGCTTCGCGGCGAGGAACGGTCCGGCCTGGCCGCTGCCGATCACGATGGCGTCGAATTGGCGTGTCATCAGAATCCTCCGAGGGGTGATGTGCAACAAGCTGCCGAGCATCATGCGTCGACATGAAAGAAGCTGCACCTCAGTCGGGTTCGAGACAGGAAACTGACAGCCCTCATCACCGCAGGGCGCTTGACCCGCCCATGTCGGCTCCTTAGACTCCGCCGCCCAGGGCCCCCAAGAATTCTTGGGGCCCGCGCCAGCCGGCCGCCTGTCATGCGGCACACGACTCCCACACGGAGACGCTCCCCCTTCAACCGGGCCTCGGCTGCCCTTGCCGCCGAGGAACATTGCGTCTTCGAGGCCTGCGTGGACACGAGTCGTCATCGGCTGCTCGACAGCCAGTTCCAGCTTCACAGTGCGTTCGGCGATGCGTGGTTCTTCGACCGCATCGCGCGCTCGTACGAACCCTCGCCGATCGAGCCCTGCGCCACGCCGTCGCTCGACATCCGCGTGCACCACGCGAGCGCGGCCGAGCTGGTCGACGCCGCCGCCGACTGGCCGGCGCATGCGCGCTTCCACCGCTCGCTGAACTACCCGCACTGGAATCTCGAAGGCCCGGCCCAGCTCGATGCCGACAGCAGCACCGGGGCGATCCACCTGCCCGGCGAAGGCATGCTGTTCCGCCACGACGCGCGACGCGCCTGCCTCGACGTGCACATCGACCCGATGCACGCGCTGCGCTCCAGCGAGCTGATCTTCCACGCGGCGCGCAACCTGACGCTGTGGCGCCGCGGCCCGCGCTTCGCACCGATGTTGCATGCGAGCGCGATCGTGCTCGACGGTGCGGCTTGGCTGTTCCTCGGCAGCAAGGGGGCGGGCAAGTCGACGCTGTTCATCGACACGGTGCTGCGACACGGTGCGCGGCCGCTGGCGAACGACCGCGTGCTGCTCGATGCCGAAGACGGCCGCAGCGTGTGGTCGTGGCCCAGCTACCTGTCGTACTGCGAAGGCACGATCGTCGACTACCCCGAGCTGCGGCGCATCTTCGACGCCGGCCTGCGCGACCTGCAGCGCCGCCACCTCGACGCCGGCCAGACCTGCGACCGCGCGCTGTACCGGCGCAGCTACCAGCAGCAGCACAAGCGCATCGTCGCGCCCTGCCTGCTGGCCGAGGTGCTGGGCACGCTCTACGTGCCGCGCGCGCCGCTGGCCGGCGTGGTGCGGGCCACGCTCGAACCCGGCCATGCGGCCGGCATCACGCTGCACTCGGCCGGCAGCACCGCCGGCCTGCAGCATGCCGACATCGCCGATGCGCTGTTCCCGGCCGACGACCCCGATTTCCCGTGCTGGCATGGCGACACGCGCGGCCTCGCGCAGCGCGGCGACCCCGCCGCCGCGGCGCTCGGCTGGCTGCGTGCCGCCGGCGTGCCCTGGCTGGAGGTCACCCTCGACCCGGTCTGCGGCAAGCAGGGCTTGCGGAAACTTCTCGATCGATGAAAGGGAACACCAAATGACCTGCAGAGAACTGCCGCTGGATTTCAGTTTCGCCGACACCGAGCGCAGCGCGCTGGTGCGGCGGCTCGAGTCCATCCGCGTCAACCCGTACAAGGCCTACGAGGCCTTCCGCCACGAGATCCGCATGCTGGTCGCGAGCGACCCCCACGTCGCGCGGTACCGCGATTTCATGGAGGCGCGCCGCCGCGTGTCGGCCTACGAGCGGCCGTTCGTGTTCATCGAGAACTGCCCGATCGACAGCGTGCTGCCCGAGCTCGGCAATGCCGACCCGGTGGCCGACAAGCACCGGTTGAAGCGCAGCTTCGTCGCCGAGGGCTTCCTGCAGCTGCATGCCGAGGTGGCCGGCGAGCATCCGATCTCGTACCTGAACGTGAACGACGGCGATGTCTTCCAGGACATCTTCCCGAAGGAATCGCTGGGCGCCTCGCAATCGCAGAAGGCGCTCGGCCCGATCCACTTCCACAAGGACCTGGCGAACCATTTCGTGCGCCCCGACCTGGTCAACATCCTGGCGCTGCGCAGCTGCGACGACAACGAGATCTGGACCACCTTCGTCGCGAACCGCGACGTGCTCGCGGCGCTCGACAAGAACACGCTCGCGGTGCTGCGCGAAGGGGCGTTCTACACCCCGTACGACGACCTGTCGATGATGGGCGGCAACGTGGCGCTGGGCAAGGCGGCCGACCATGCCGTGCTGACGCGCGAGGTCGAACTGCGCTTCTTCGAGAACCGCACCGAGGGCCTGACCGATTCGGCGACCCGGGCGGTGAAGCGCCTGACCGAGGCGCTGCATGCCGTGAAGCGCCGGGTGCAGATGCGGCCTGGCGACTTCGTGTCGATCTCGAACAACCTGTCCTTGCACGGCAAGGAGATCGGCGCCGTGCGCAACGAGGCCGCGCAACGCCAGCGCTGGAGCATCAAGACGGTCAACGTGCATGCCATCGCGCCGCACGTGCCCCACCTGGTCCCGGGCAGCTCGTACCTGATCAATGGTTGACCGGCGCCCACCCACCCGCTGGTGCGCCGTGACGGGCGCCAGCCGCGGCATCGGCCGCGCGGTCGCGCAAGGCCTGCTCGCGAGCGGGTTCAGCGTCATCGGCATCGCCCGCAATGCCGCGCTGCTGGCCGAGATGGCGCGCGACTGGCCGCAACGCTTCATCGCGCTGCCGCACGACGTCGCCCGGCCCGGCCTGCGCGCCGCCTTCGACCGGCTCGCCGCCGGCGAGCGCCTGCGGCTGCACGACCTCGAACTCGCGGTGCACTGCGCCGGCTGCGCGTTCCAGGGCGCGCCGCTCACCGACATGAGCGATGCTGACCTGCGCGCCACCATCGACACCAACGTGCTCGGCACCACGCTGGTCGTGCGCGACGTCGCCCGCCTGCTGCAGCAGCGCGGCGGCGGCACGCTGATCGTGCTCGGTTCCATCGCCGGCCACGACGCCGCGCCGGCGATGGCCGCCTATGCCGCGAGCAAGGCCTACA
Source organism: Rhizobacter sp. P5_C2 (assembly GCF_054049715.1). Taxonomy (NCBI): domain Bacteria; kingdom Pseudomonadati; phylum Pseudomonadota; class Betaproteobacteria; order Burkholderiales; family Sphaerotilaceae; genus Rhizobacter; species Rhizobacter sp. P5_C2. The sequence continues at coordinate 83,876 of NZ_JBFULV010000010.1, forward strand.
CGCAGCAGCTGCTGCGCTGCGTGCGCGCCGACCTGCACGGCTCGGGCGTGCGCGTCAGCTGCGTGCAGCCCGGCACCACCCGCACCGGCCTGCTCGACGGCCAGCCCGGGCTCGACGCCGCGAGGCGCTTCGAGGGCTTCGCGCCGCTGGAAGCACAAGACCTCGCCCGCACCATCGAATGGATCCACCTTCAACCCGCCCACGTCAACGTGCAGGAGATCAGCCTGTTCCCGGTCGCGCAAAGCCTGTACGTGCGCGGCATCCATCGCCACCCGCCCCCGGTCGACAGCCGGGCGGCATCCCTGCGTTGACCCTGTCCCTCCACTCACGGCACGCCACCATGTCATACACCGCCTTCACCACTCCGCTCGCCACGGCCCCCCTCAGCCTGCCCTTGTCGGGTGCATCGGCCGCACCGGCCGACACCACCGGCATCGACAGCGAAATGCTCCAGGTCGCCAGGCTGCTCTGGCCCAGCCCGCAGTCGATCAAGCCGGTCGCCGGCGGCCTGTTCAACCGCGTGCTGAAGGTGACCTCGCCGGCCGGCACGCACTACCTGAAGCGCTTCACCGAAGTGGCCTTGTCGGGCGATTTCCCGCCGTTGCCGACCCGTGCCGCGCAGCGCTGCCTCGTCGCCTGCAGCTGGCACGACCTGGCGTCGCGCGCCTGCGCGCCGCAGGCCGCCGCCCGGCCGCTGAACGTGCCGGCGCTGCTCGCGATACAGAGCGAATACGACATCGTCGCGATGGACGCCGCGGCCGGCGCGCCGCTGTATGAGCGCCTGCAGGCCACCAGCAGCGAGGCAGCCGCGCTCGAGGTGCCGCTGCGTTCGATCGCGCGCTGGCTGGGCCGGCTGCATTCGCTGCCGCTGCAGCCGCGCAACCACCTGCTCGCTGCGAGCCGGCCGTTCAAGGCCTTCAAGATCGAGCTGCAGTACGTCCGCCTGGTCGACGAACTGCCACCGCCGCTGCACCGCGATGCGCTGGCGTTCATCCACGACTACCTGGCGCTCGAAGCCGAGCCGGTGCACGGCGACCTGAACTCGCGCAACCTGCTGGTCGACGGCAACAACGTGGTGTCGGTGATCGACTTCGAGCAGGGCCACTTCGGCGAAGGCAGTTACGACCTCGCCTACCTGCTCAGCGAGTACGCGATCCGCGCGCTGCACCAAGATCGCGACCCGCTGCCGATCGTCGCCCGCGCCTGGGACCACTACGGCAGCGCCCGGCTGCCGGCCGATCCGGCGGCTTGGCAGCGGCGCCTGCACCTGCACCTGGCCTTCCAGTGCCTGTACCGGCTGGTCGGTCCGACGCGCGCCGTCTGGACCGGCCACCTCGACGAGGCCGCCGGCCGGCGCGTGCGCGAATGGAGCCTGGGCATGCTGGAGCGCCTGCTGTGACCTGCACCGGACAAGGCTTGCGAGATTGGCGAGCGTGGCATCTGCCGCTCGGCTACATCGGCTTCTTCCTGCCGGCCGGTGTGCTGCTGGGCTACCTGCCGCCCTTCCTGCGCGACAAGGGGCTCGCGCCCGACGAGGTCGGCTGGATCTTCAGCGCGGTGTTCGGCGTCAAGCTGCTGACCGGGCCGATGCTCGCCTGGTGGGCCGATGCGTCGCGGCGCCAGTCGAGCCTGCTGTGGATGGCAGCCTGGGCCGGCCTGGCCGCCGTCTGGCTGCTGGCCAGCTCGACGCATTTCGGCGGGCTGCTGCTCGGCGTGGTCGTCATCGCCGCGTGCCGCAACTATTTCCAGAGCCTGCTGGAGGCCCTCGCGACCCGGCTGCGCAGTGCCGGCGGCGGCGCGCGCTATGGGTCGATGCGGGCGCTCGGCTCGGCCTCGGTGTGCATCGGCGTGCTGGTGTTCGGCGGCCTGTGGTCGGCCGGACCGGCGTGGCAGCAGGCCGCGCTGCCGCTGCTGGTGCTGGTGTCGGCGCTGGTGCTGCTCTTCAGCCTGCGCGCGATGCAATCTGCGGTGCAGGCGATGGTGCAAGCGACGGTGCAGGGCGGGCCGGTGACGCAGTCGCCGGCTGCCGCGCACCACCCCACCGCAACGGGAAGGCGCACGCCGCCCTCGCTCGCGACCCGCAGCGGCCTGCTGCTGCTGGCGGGCGCCACGCTGCTGATCGGCGCCAACGGCGTGTTCTACGGCAGCGCGACACTGCTGCTGCAACAGCGCGGCGCCGGCGGGCCGGCCATCGCCGCGCTGTGGTGCGCCGCGTTCGGCGTCGAAGCGCTCGGCTTCGCCGCCTTCGACCGCCTGCGCGCCCGCTGGGGCAACGCCCGGGTGTTCGGCGTGATCGTCATGCTGTCGCTGCTGCGCTGGTCGCTGCTCGCGGCCGACGGCGCGCTGCCATGGCTGCTGGCGGGTTTCGTGCTGCACGTCGCATCGTTCTCGTGGATGCACGCGCTGTGCGCGCTGTGGGTCCGCGACCTGAGCCCGAGCCGCTACGCCATCACCGGGCAGGCGATCTACACCGCCTGCGCGCACGGCATCGGCCTGGCCGGTGCCGCCTGGTTCGCCAGCCGCGCGCTGCCGACCTGGGGTGCCGGCGTGTACGGGCTGGCGGCCACGATGACCGCCGGCGGCGCGCTGGTGATCGCGACGCGCGCGGCGCTGGCCGAGCGTGYACGCGTCAGCGCGGTGCTGCAGGCCTGACACCACGCCGCCAGCGGCCCCCGCTCCTGCCGTTCGCCATGCCCGTCACCCCCACGAGAAGCCCCCCATGAGAGATTGCGCGCAACTCGCCGCACGGCTGTCGCAGGCCACGCTCCAGCACTGCCCGCATGCGCTGGCGGTCGCGCTCGGCGGCTCGCAGGCCAGCGGCCGCCATGACGACCAGTCCGACCTCGACCTCGTCGTTCTGCTCGCCGAGGGGGCCTTGATCGACGGCGCCCGGCAGGTCGCCACCGCGCTGCTGCCGCTGGTCGCCGAGCCGGTGCAGCTGGTGGGCGGTCCGAGCTGGAAAGAGGGCTTCGGCTGCCGCACCTCGGTGCTGTACGCCGACGGCTTCAAGCTCGAACTCTTCATCGTGACGCCCGACACGCTGCCGATCGTCGAGCGCGTGCTGCGCTGGCAGCCGCTGTGGGGCTCCAGGCACCTGATGCCGCTGCAGGCGGCAGTGGCTCGCCAGCTGACGAACGATCGCATCGCGGCACGCGCCCAGTTCGACGTCGGCTATGCCCACATGTCGATCTGCCGCCACCTGTCGCGCGGCGAGCTGTTCGCGGCGCGCCACGTGCTGGCCGGCCTGGTCGCGATCGCGCTCGCGTTGCGCCTGTTCCAGCTGGGCCGCGCCTACGACCCGGTCGCGAGCGTCAAGCGCATCGTGCGCGAAGGCCTCGACAGCGACCGCGTGGTGCGCGAGATCGACAGCGCGTCGACCCAGCTCGGCGGCAACGCGCTGCAACTGGCCGCGGCGCTGCACGCGCTGCGGCGTGTCTGCTGGGCGGTGCTGCGCGACCTGCCCGAACGCAGCAAGGGCACCTGCGCGGCGCAGCAGCACCTGGAGCAGATCGCCGCGGCGCCCGAGCGCTGGATGGAAATCAGCGCCGGCGCGGTCGCGGCGCGCGAGTACCTCTCGGAACCCGTGCCGCTGTCAGAAGTGGATGCCTCGCATCATCTGCTGCAAGGCCATCGCCTCGGGTGACAGCGTCGGCTTGCCTGTCTTGTCCCCCTTGGCCGCCGAGCTGTCCGGGAACATCCGGAAGCTGGTGTTCATCACGATCTGCGCGATGCGCGGCACCAGCGCATGCAGCACCTCGCCGGCAATGCCCAGGCGCGTCGCGATGCGCACCGGCTTGTAGACGCAGGCCTGCGCGATCATGTCGGCCGCCTCTTCGGGCGCGAGCGTCGGCACGTTGTTGTAGATCTTGGTCGGCGCGATCATCGGCGTGCGCACCAGCGGCATGTTGATCGTCGTGAAGGTGATGCCGGTGTCGGCGTACTCGCTCGAGGCGCAGCGCGTCCAGGCGTCGAGTGCCGCCTTGCTGGCCACGTAGGCCGAGAAGCGCGGCGCATTCGTCAGCACGCCGATCGAGCTGATGTTGACGATGTGGCCCTTCTTCTTCGCGACCATGCCGGGCAGCAGGCCCATCGTCACGCGCAGGCAGCCGAAGTAGTTCAGCTGCATCGTGCGCTCGAAATCATGGAAGCGGTCGTAGCTGCTCTCGATCGCGCGGCGGATCGAGCGGCCGGCGTTGTTGACCAGGAAATCGACGCCGCCGAAGTTGGTGTTGATCCAGTCGATCAGGTCGCGGCAGCTGGCCTCGTCGGAGATGTCGGACGAGAAAGTCTCGACGCGGGCGTCCTTGCCGGCGGCCAGCAGGATCTCCTTGCGGGCCTCGGCCAGCTTGGCCTCGTCGCGCGCGCAGATCAGCGTGATCGCGCCGGCCTCGGCGAACTTGATCGCCGCCGCCAGCCCGATGCCCGACGAGCCGCCGGTCACCAGCACCACCTTGCCGCCCACCGTGCCGCGCAGCGAGCGGTCGATCAGCAGCGCCGGGTCGAGGTGGCGCTCCCAGTAATCCCACAGCCGCCACGCGTAGTCGCGCAGGTCCGGGCAGGCGATGCCCGAGCCCTTCAGCGCGGCCAGCGTGTCGCGGCAGTCGAAGCGCGTCGGGTAGTTGATGAAGGTGAAGATGTCTTCCGGCAGGCCGAGGTCCTTCATCACCGCGGCGCGCACGCGGCGCACCGGCGCCAGCGCCATCAGGCCCTTCTTGACGCTGCGCGGGATGAAGCCCAGCAGCGCGGCATTGATGAACAGGTTCATCTTCGGCGCATGCGCGGCCTTGCTGAAGATGTCGAGCACGTCGCCGACGCGGTAGCCCTGCGGGTCGACGAGGTGGAAGCACTTCCGGTCGAGTTCGGTCTTCGCGTGGCTGATGTGGTCGAGCGCCGCGACGACGAAATCGACCGGCACGATGTTGACCCGTCCGCCTTCGAGGCCGACGCTCGGCATCCACGGCGGCAGGATCTGCCGCATGCGCTGGATCAGCTTGAAGAAGTAGTACGGGCCGTCGATCTTGTCCATCTCGCCGGTCTGCGAATCTCCGGCCACCATCGCCGGACGGTACACCGTCCACGGGACCTTGCACTCCTTGCGCACGATCTTCTCGCTCTCGTGCTTGGTCATGAAGTATGGGTGGTCGAGGCCCTCGGCCTCGTCGAACATGTCCTCGCGGAACACGCCCTCGTACAGGCCGGCGGCCGCGATCGAGCTGACGTGGTGCAGGTGGCCGGCATCGATGGCGCGGACGAACTCGACGACGTTGCGCGTGCCTTCGACGTTGACGCGCACCTGGCTCTCTTCGTCGGCCGCGAGGTCGTAGACGGCGGCGAGGTGGTAGGCGTGGTCGATCTTGCCCTTCAGCGCCTTCAGCGCATCGGCCGCGACGCCGAGCTTCTTCGCGGTGAGGTCGCCGTAGACCGGCACGGCGCGCGCCTTCGTGACACCCCAGTACTGCAGCAGTTCGTCGACCTTGCCTTCGCTTTCGGGCCGCAGCAGGAAGTGGACGGTCGCGCCGCGGCGCTGCAGCAGGGTCTTGACGAGCCGCTTGCCGATGAAGCCGGTGGCGCCGGTGACGAAATACTGCATGCAGTCCTCCTGGGAACGGTCGGGTTGGTTTGGTTTGATTCTTGACCAAACCCGCAGGCGCCCTGCTGCGCGATTACCCGAGCCCGCCACCGATGCCGCATAGAGGCTGCGCCCTAGAGAAAGCCGGTGCCGCGTGCGAGGTGGCCTCCTATAGTGGCGCGGCGACTTTCACATCACCGACTCCACAACCCACAGAGGAACCCATGGTCAAGAAACTGCAGAAGATGGCCGAGAAGAAGAGCGCCTCGGCGGCCGGCCTGCTCGACAGCGCGTTCGCCGGCACGGTGAAGGATTCGGCCCAGCAGATCTGGCTGGCCGGCCTCGGCGCCTTCTCGAAGGCCCAGGAAGAAGGCGGCAAGGTGTTCGACGCGCTGGTCAAGGAAGGCGTGAGCCTGCAGCGCAAGACCCAGGCGGTGGCCGAGGAGAAGATCGGCGAGGTCACGAACAAGATGAGCGGCATGGCCGGCGACGTGAGCGCCAAGGCCGGCCAGCACTGGGACAAGCTGGAAACGATCTTCGAGGAACGCACCGCGAAGGCGCTGGCCAAGCTGGGCGTGCCGAGCGCCAAGGATGTCGCTGCGCTGACGAAGCGCATCGACGAACTGAGCGCGAAGGTCGCCGGCCTGAACGGCAGCGCACCGGCCAAGGCGGCACGCAAGGCCGCGTCAAAGGCCCCCGTGAAGGCACCGACCAAGACGCCCGCCAAACGGGCCGCACGCAAGACCGCCTGAGCGGGTTCAGCCCAGCGGACGCCGCGGAACCGGCTCCGCCGGGCCGCTGGCGGCGCCCCCTTGAGGGGGAAGGCGCGCAGCGCCTCCGGGGGTGGTCAACTTTCTACCTCCGGGGGTGGTCAACTTCTGCGGTGGTCAACGCTTCATGTCTTCCCACTCGCGCTCGACTTCCATGAAGGTCGTGACGCTCGCTTCGCGCACCTGCACATGCGTGGTGTCGCCGAAGTCGGCCTGCCGCGTGCCGGCGCTGATGCGCGTGCGCGCCAGCGTGCCCGAGGCGCGTGCACGCAGCAGCGTCAGGCCGCGCGCCGACCAATCCATCACCAGCGTGTCGAGCTGGGCCATCGCCTTGCGCAGCAGTTCGGCCGGCAGGTCTTCAAAGGCCTTCATGCCCTTGGTCTTCAGCGCGCGCTCCAGCATGTTGAGGTGCACCAGCACGCTGCGCGAGCGCGGATCGCGGTCGAGCACCGCGCCCAGTTCGAGGCGCATCGCCTGCACGTCGGCGGTGTCCGACGGCGTCATCTTCGGGCCGTCCATCGCCGCGTCGCCGAAGCGGGTCGCCGGATCGTCGAGCACGAGCTTGAAATCCAGGCCCTGACGCTTCAGCCGGACCGGCCGGCGGAACAATCGCTTCAGCCAGCGCACCGGGTTCTTCAGGAACGCATTCGGGTCCGCGGCCGGCTTACCCGCCTTGCCGGCCTTGGCCGCCTTGCTTCCCTTGGTGTCTTTGGTGGCCGTGGAGGCGGGCGTCGCAGTCGACGCCTTCATCGGCCGGGCCGGTGCGGCGGCCGGCTTGGCCGCGCTCTTCGGCGCACCCTTGGCCGACCCCTTCGCAGCGGCGGGCTTGGTGTCGGGCTTGGATTGGGTCGGAAACTTCATGCTTTGCCTTGTCAGCCCGCGGGCCCAGCGAGGATCGTGCCACGAGGGGCCATGGCGCCGTCATCGCAATTCGCCGCCAATCGCCGCCAATCGCTGCCGGCCGGCAATCCATCACGGTTTGATTGCGCACCGTTGCGGTGCCGAATGAACCCCCCATCATCCCGCAAACCAGCCCGGAAACAACCACAGCGCACCCGCCGTCATCACCAGGTAGCGTGCGAACTTGCCGATCGCCATGAATCCGACGCAGGGCCAGAACGGCAGCTTGAGCCAACCGGCCACCGCGCACAGCGGATCGCCGACGATCGGCAGCCACGACAGCAGGCAGGCCTTGGGCCCGAAGCGCTGCAGCCAGCGCAGCACGCGCACCTCGTGCGGCTTGTGCTTCACATGCTCGTAGGCCTTCTCGGCGCCGTAGCCCATCCACCAGGTGATCGCGCCGCCCAGCGTGTTGCCCGCGGTCGCCACCAGCACGGCGGGCCAGAACAGGCTGGTGTTGGCACTCACCACGGCCACCACCATCGGCTCCGAGCCCATCGGCAGCAAGGTGGCGGAGATCAGCGCGATCACGAAGATCGAACTGAGGCCGTATCCGGGCAGCGCCAGCAGGGCGATCAGCGGGTCGATCCATGCATCCATCCGCGGGCATTATGCGCAGACCCCAAGGGCTATACTCTGCCTCCTTTTTTGGCACTCCCCCCACCATGCCCACCGGCCCCGTCATCGGCAACATCGTGCTGCCGAACCGCTTGTTCGCCGCGCCGATGGCAGGGGTGACCGACCGGCCGTTCCGCCAGCTCTGCAAGCGGCTGGGCGCGGGCTACGCGGTGAGCGAGATGGTGACGTCGCGGCGCGAGCTGTGGAACAGCCTGAAGACCTCGCGGCGCGCCAACCACGACGGCGAGGTGGCGCCGATCGCGGTGCAGATCGCCGGCACCGAGCCGCAGGAGATGGCCGAGGCCGCCGCCTACAACATCGACCGCGGCGCGCAGGTCATCGACATCAACATGGGCTGCCCGGCCAAGAAGGTCTGCACCAAGTGGGCCGGCTCGGCGCTGATGCAGGACGAGCCGCTCGCGCTCTCGATCATCGAGGCGGTGGTCGCCGCCTGCGCGCCGCGCCACGTGCCGGTGACGCTGAAGATGCGCACCGGCTGGTGCCAGAGCGAACGCAATGCGCTCGCGATCGCGCGCGCCGCCGAATCGGCCGGCATCGCGATGGTGACGGTGCACGGCCGCACCCGCGAGCAAGGCTACGGCGGCCACGCCGAGTACGACACGATCGCCGCGGTGAAGGCCGCGTTGCGCATCCCGGTGGTGGCCAATGGCGACATCGACTCGCCCGAGAAGGCGCGCGAGGTGCTGGCCGCGACCGGCGCCGACGCGCTGATGATCGGCCGCGCGGCGCAGGGCCGGCCGTGGATCTTCCGCGAGATCGCACACTTCCTCGACACCGGCGAACACCTGCCGGCGCCCGAGGTGCTGCAGGCCAAGACCTGGCTGCTGGAGCACCTGCACGAGCACTACGGCCTCTATGGCGAATACGCCGGCGTGCGCACCGCACGCAAGCACATCGGCTGGGCAGTGCGCGCACTGCCCGGCGGCGAGGGCTTTCGCGCCCGCATGAACACGCTGGACACCTGCGAGGAGCAGGTCCGCGCCGTGACGGACTGGTTCGATCAACTGGCCGACACGCACCATCGGCTGCCCGCGGCACACCCCGGCGGCGCAGCCAACCACGATCTCATCGAACAAGAAGCATGAGCAAGAAGCACATCGAAGAATGCATCCGTGACAGCCTCGAGACCTACTTCAAGGACCTGCGCGGCGTCGAGCCGAACGCCATGTACGACATGATCCTGAAGGTCGTCGAGAAGCCGCTGCTCGACGTGGTGATGAAGCATGCCGACGGCAACCAGAGCCGCGCCGCCGAATGGCTGGGCATCAACCGCAACACGCTGCGGCGCAAGCTGCTCGACCACAAGCTCACCAAATAACTCGAGACCCCCTCATGCAAGCCCTGCTTTCCGTTTCCGACAAGACCGGCGTGCTCGACCTCGCACGCGAACTGCATGCCCTCGGCTGCAAGCTGCTCTCGACCGGCGGCACCGCGAAGCTGCTCGCCGATGCCGGCCTGCCGGTGACCGAGGTCGCCGACCACACCGGCTTCCCCGAGATGCTCGACGGCCGCGTGAAGACGCTCCACCCGAAAGTGCACGGCGGCCTGCTGGCGCGGCGGGACGTGCCGGAGCACATGGCGGCGCTGCAGGCGCACGGCATCTCGACCATCGATCTGCTGGTCGTCAACCTGTATCCGTTCGAGGCCACGGTGGCCAAGCCCGGCTGCACGCTCGAAGACGCGATCGAGAACATCGACATCGGCGGGCCGGCGATGGTGCGCTCGGCCGCGAAGAACTGGAAAGACGTCGCGGTGCTGACCGACGCGTCGCAGTACGCCGGCGTCGTCGCCGAGCTGAAGGCCGCGGGCAGCGTGAGCCGCGAGACGAAGTTCAAGCTGGCGGTGGCGGCGTTCAACCGCATCGCCGACTACGACGGCGCGATCAGCGACTACCTGTCGTCGCTGCAGCCCGACGGCAGCCGCAGCGCCTTCCCGGCGCAGAGCAACGGCCGCTTCGTGAAGCTGCAGGACCTGCGCTACGGCGAGAACCCGCACCAGGCGGCCGCGTACTACCGCGACCTGAACCCGGCACCGGGCTCGCTCGTCACCGGCCAGCAGCTGCAGGGCAAGGAGCTGTCGTACAACAACATCGCCGATGCCGATGCGGCCTGGGAATGCGTCAAGTCGTTCGGCCCGGGCGACGCACCGGCCGCCTGCGTGATCGTCAAGCATGCGAACCCGTGCGGCGTCGCGATCGGCGCCGATGCCGCGCAGGCCTACAGCAAGGCGCTGCACACCGACCCGAGCTCGGCCTTCGGTGGCATCATCGCGTTCAACGTCGAGCTCGACGGCGCGGCGGCGGCGCTGGTCGTCAAGCAGTTCTCCGAGGTGGTGATCGCGCCGTCGTTCAGCGCCGAGGCGCTGGCGGCCTTCAAGGGCAAGCCGAACGTGCGGCTGCTGCAGATCGCGCTGCCGCCGGGCGGCGCCACGCCGTGGTCGCAGGGCCGCAATGCGCAGGACGTGAAGCGCGTCGGCTCCGGCCTGCTGATCCAGTCCGCCGACCTCCACGAGCTGGCGCTCGCCGACCTGAAGGTCGTCACCGTCAAGCAACCGACGCAGCAGCAGATGCTCGACCTGCTGTTCGCGTGGAAGGTCGCGAAGTACGTCAAGAGCAACGCAATCGTGTTCTGCGCGAACGGCATGACGCTCGGCGTCGGCGCCGGGCAGATGAGCCGCGTCGATTCGTCGCGCATCGCGAGCATCAAGGCCGAGAACGCCAAGCTGTCGCTGAAGGATTCGGCGGTCGCGAGCGATGCGTTCTTCCCGTTCCGCGACGGGCTGGACGTGGTGATCGATGCCGGCGCGAGCTGCGTGATCCACCCGGGCGGCAGCATGCGCGACGACGAGGTGATCGCCGCGGCGAACGAGCGCGGCATCGCGATGGTGCTCACGGGCATTCGTCACTTCCGTCACTGAAGCCGGCGGCTACCATCCCGGCATGACCCGTCCCGAGCTCGTCGGTTTACTGCTGTCGTCGATCGCCCGCCTGATCACCGGTGCCCAGGGGCACTGGTACGGCAGCCCGCCGAAGGCCGAGCAGCGCATCTACTTCGCCAACCACCAGAGCCACTTCGACTGGGTGCTGATCTGGGCCTCGCTGCCGCACGACCTGCGGGCGCAGACGCGGCCGATCGCCGCGCGCGACTACTGGACCTCGTCGCCGCTGAAGCACTGGATCACGCGCGAGGTGTTCAATGCGGTCTACGTGAGCCGCGTGCGCACCGAGGATGAAGACCCGCTGGAGCCGCTGGCCGAAGCGCTGCGCAACGGCGACTCGCTGGTGATCTTTCCCGAAGGCACGCGCGGCAACAAGGGCGAGCCGCAGGCCTTCAAGGCGGGCCTCTACCACCTGGCCGAGCAGTTCCCCGACGTGCAGCTGATACCCACCTGGATCGACAACGTGCAACGCGTGATGCCCAAGGGCGAAGTGGTTCCGGTGCCGATCCTCTGCTCGGTGACCTTCGGCGCGCCGATGACGCTGGCAGCCGGTGAAGACAAGCGCGTCTTCCTCGACCGCGCGCGCTCCGCGGTGCTGGCGCTCAGCAAGGTGGCCGCCTGATGGGTGCGCTGCGTCAACTGACGGTGAGCCAGCAGGTCGGCCTGCTGTTCGTGATCATCTTCGGGCTGCTGGCGATCGTGACCGGCCTCGCGTTCGCGCGCTCGCTGCGCGAGCTGTCGCCCGAGATGGCCGAGCTGACCGAGCGCTTCCGGCGCGAGCTGCGCGCGGTGTGGATCGGCACGGTGCTGTTCTGGGTGGCCTGGGCGTCGGGCGCGTTCATCGCGACGCTGCTGTTCGCGCTGATGAGCTTCCTCGCGCTGCGCGAGTTCATCACGCTGACGCACACCCGGCGCGGCGACCACCGCGCGCTGCTGGCGGCCTTCTTCGTCGTGCTGCCGGCGCAGTACTTCCTCGCGGGCACGCGCCACTTCGACCTGTTCACCGTGTTCATCCCGGTCTATGCGTTCGCGGCGCTGCCGATCCTGGCGGCGCTCGGCAACGACGCGACGCGTTTTCTGGAACGCACCGCGAAGATCCAGTGGGGCACGATGGTCTGCATCTACGGCATGAGCCACGCGCCGGCGCTGCTGCTGCTCGACTTCGAGGGCTACCAGGAGCGCGGTGCCTTCCTGGTGCTGTACCTGGTGCTGGTGGTGGCGTGTGCGCAAGGCGTGCAGGCGCTGGCGAGCCGGCGCGTGCGCGCACGGCCGGTGGCCCGCCACATCGACCGTGCGTTCTCGTGGCGCGCCTTCGTGATCGGCGCGCTGGGCGGCGGGGTGGTCGGCGGGCTGCTGTACTGGATCACGCCGTTCAAGCCGGCGCAGTCGCTGCTGATCGGCTTCATCGCGTCGGGCTGCGGCACGCTGGGCTCGCTGGTGATGCAGGCGCTGAAGCGCGATGCCGGCGTGCGGCGCTGGGGCAACCGCGCATCGGTGACGGGTGCGGTCGGGCTGCTCGACCGCGTCGCACCGCTCGCCTTCGCGGCGCCGGTGTTCTTCCATTCGGTGCGGTGGTACTTCGATGCGTGATGAGCGCCACCTGACATGCGCATCCTAGGCATCGACCCCGGCTTGCGGACCACCGGCTTCGGCGTGGTCGACATCGACGGCACGCAATTGCATTACGTCGCCAGCGGCACCATCAAGACCGATGCCGCCGACATCGGCCACCTGCCGGCGCGGCTGAAGATCATCTTCGACGGCGTGCGCGAGGTCGCCGCCCGCTACGAGCCGCATTGCGCGTCGGTCGAGATCGTCTTCGTCAACGTGAACCCGCAGAGCACGCTGCTGCTCGGCCAGGCCCGTGGCGCGGCGCTGACCGCGCTGGTATCGGGCAACCTGGAGGTGGCCGAGTACACCGCGCTGCAGATGAAGAAAGCCATCGTCGGCCACGGCCAGGCGCGCAAGGAGCAGGTTCAGGAAATGATCATGCGGCTGCTGAAGCTGCCCGGCCTGCCCGGCAAGGATGCCGCGGACGCGCTCGGCCTCGCGGTGTGCCATGCGCATGCCGCGAAGTCGTTCGCCGCGATCGACCGGGCAACGCAGCGCACGCGCACGACGCGGGCGCAGTTCAAGGCCGGGCGGACGTACTGAGTCTCGGCCACCAAAGCACATCTGTCCCGTTCGCGTCCGTTCGACAGGCTGATAGATTGCCCGCCGGCCTTCACAACCCGGCGGAGACAGTTCATTGAGCACCGTTGCCATACCCGAGTGGACGCCGCTGGGCATCCTGCCGCCGATGGACTCGCAAAACCCCACAGCGCCGCAACGCTCGCCCTATTCCATTTCGATGCTGGATCTGGTGATGCGATTCGCGACCAGCCCGGCGCGCCATCAGATCTTGTCGGGATTCGTACACTACCGCGCAGCGCTGCATGCCATCGGCCTTGTCAGCGGGATGCAGTGGCTTGATGGCAGCTTCATGGAGCACATCGAACTGCTCGAGCAGCGTGCACCTCGGGACATCGATGTGGTCACTTTTCTTCATTCACCACCAGGATTCGCGCCCGGTCCGGACAACACCAGCGTCCTTGATCACGACGAAGCCAAGGCCCGCTTCCACGTCGACAGCTACTTCGTGGAACTCGACAAGCTGCCGGCACGAACCATCGTCTCCCTGAGCACCTACTGGTACAGCCTCTGGTCGCACCGGCGCAACGCGACCTGGAAAGGCTTTCTGCAAGTCGACCTCGAGCCCGCCACCGATCTGCTGGCGCGGCAATGGCTCGACCGCTACGATTCGCTGCATCCATGACACCCGACGAACGCCATCACCTGCTTGCCGACCAACAGTTCCTTCGCGATCAGTTGGCACGGCTTCCGGCGTCGGCACTGCTGACGCGCAGCAGCAATGAAGCCCGCCTGCGCGCCGTCGAGAGCCGCCTTCAGGAAACGCCCGAGGGTCTCGAACCGGAACCCGCTCGTGCCCGACTCACCTTCAGCGGCGCACCGGTGGTGGGCAGCCGAGGTGTCTCGGCCGACTTCGGCATGCGCGCGGTGAACAGCTTCAGCGAAGCCATTGCAGCCATGGCCGCTTCCTTGTCGGCGCCACTCGCTGCCTCGGGCCCGATTCCAAATCGCGGGCAGAACCCGCTGCTCATCACGAGCACGGCACTGGGATCCTTCGGCTTCGAACTCGAGGAACACAGCCCGGACCCAACCCCTTCCCTGGAGCGCAGTGCGATGGCCACGGCGCTCGAGCGCACGCATGCACTGCTCGCGAGCACCTTCGGCACCGACGAGGAGTTGGCCGACGTCGCCTCCGAGACCGATCGGCGCGCCGTCGAGAAGGTGCGAGCGTTCCTCAAGGTGCTGGCGGACCACGATGCTGTCTGCACACTGCAGGTTGCCGATCGCACCGTCCGCTATGTCGATGTCGGGCAGGTGAAGCAAAGCCTGCAACGATTGGCCGAAGACAATCTGCACGAGGACCACGTCACGTTGACCGGACATTTCACCGGACTGCTTCCCCAGGCCCGAACCTTCGAGTTCAAGACCGACACCGGCGGCCAACTCCTGCGCGGGAAGATTGCGCCCACCGTCGAGGGCATCGCCGAGATCAATCGCCACCTGGGCGAAACGGTGGCAATCGACGTCCTGACCACCCAGGTCGGCAACGGACGCCCGCGCTACCTGCTTGTCCGCTCCCCACGTTGGACCTGAAATTCCCCTGAGATGAATTTTCGAAACTTGATGCGGCTGCTGGCCGCAGGGCTGATCTTCGTGGCAACGGCCGACCCGGCCAACGCCCAGGAGGCCTCGTCGTTCCCACCGCTGGAGGCCTCCGGCCCTGCACCCTACGTGATCGGCACCGAGGCCGATCTCGCCGCGTCGCCGAGCTGGACCGATCTCGAAGCCCTCGCGCTGAAAGAGGCCCAGCTCACGCGCGGCGCCTTCACCGGCGTCGACGGCGTGAAGATCCACTACCGGCTGTACCAGCACCGCACCGAGACGCGCGGCGGCATCGTCATCTCCACCGGCCGCACCGAAGGCCTGGCGCTTTACCAGGAGACGGTGCGCGACCTGGTGCGCAGCGGCTACTCGGTCTACATCCACGACCACCGCGGCCAGGGCTTCTCGCAGCGCCTGCTGCCGCAGGACGATTCGATCGGCCACGTCGAGAACTTCGACGACTACGTGAACGACCTCGCAACCTTCGTCGACGGCCCGGTGCGCACGGCGCGCATCGGCCGGCCGCTGCCGCTGTTCCTGCTGGCGCATTCGATGGGCGGCGCCGCGGCGGCGCTGTTCCTCGAGGCCTCGCCGTCGGCACGCATCGCGGCGCTGGCGCTCGTCACGCCGATGATGGCGCCGTGGGCCACCGGCGCGAGCAACGCCGGCGTCACGGCGCAGCTGGCCGACTACCTCTGCGACGGCGGCACGATGCAGCTGTCGGGCATCGCGTGGCTGATGCCGAAGAGCTATGCCGAGGGCACGCCCTTCGATCCGGCCTACGAGCTGATCAGGCAGCGCGCGCCCGACGCACCGAACGCGCTGACGCACAGCGCAGCGCGCTTCAAGCGCCACTGGGACATGCGCGCGCAAGCACGCTGCGACGGGCCGGACTGCGGCTCGCCGCATGCGAAGGTGGGCGGTGTGTCGTACCGCTGGTTCCAGCAGTCCTGCGCCGCCGCCGAACGGGTGCGCGGCGAAGCGGCCGGCCGCATCCGCCAGCCGGTGCTGCTGCTGCAGGGCGAGCAGGATGTGGTGGTGAAGCCGTCGGCGCAGAAGACTTTCTGCGACAACCTCAACGCAGCGCACGGCGCCGGCTACTGCGTCGCCCGCACGGTGATGCAGGGCAAGCACTCGCTGCTGATCGAAGCCGACGCGTACCGCATCCCGACGCTGCACCGGGTGCTCGGCTTCTTCGACTGCGTGGCGAGCGGGGCAGCGCGCTGCGAGTGAGCTTGCTCCGACCCTCCTAGAATCGCGGCGTCCGCCTTCACCGGCGGACAGCGTTCTCAGGGCGGGGCGAAATTCCCCACCGGCGGTATCCGTGAGCGATCACGGGAGCCCGCGAGCGCCCGGTCATGCCGTTGCGTCACGCATCGGTGCGATCGGGGTCAGCAGACCTGGTGCGATGCCAGGGCCGACGGTCACAGTCCGGATGAAAGAGAAACGCGAATGCCACGGGCACGGCGGCTTCGGCTGCAGCGCCCGCGTTGTCGCGCGCCCTGATTCTGGCCATCCAACTCGAGGACCCCATGAATCAGACCCTCACCACTCCCTCCCCCACCGACGCGCCGCGCATCGCGGTCGTCTGCGCCTCCTGGCACCGCGAGATCGTCGAACAGGCCCGTCGCGGGCTGCTCGACGAGTTCGAGCGACGACGGATCCCGACCCACGGCATCGATGCTTTCGACGTGCCCGGCGCGTTCGAGATCCCGCTGCATGCGCAGAAGCTCGCGCGCAGCGGCCGCTACGACGCAGTCATCGGCTGCGCGCTCGTCGTCGACGGCGGCATCTACCGGCATGAGTTCGTCAGCGCCGCGGTGATCGACGGCCTGATGCGCGTTCAGCTGGACACCGGCGTACCGGTATTCTCGGCCGTGCTGACGCCGCGGCACTTCCACGAGCATGCGGAGCACCGGCAGTTCTTCAGCGAGCACTTCGTCAAGAAGGGCGCCGAAGTGGCCGGCGCCTGCCTGGCGACGCTCGATGCGCTGAGGGCGCTGCCGGCCTGATGCCGCTCAGTGGTACTTGATGTAGTACCAGAGCCCGACGCCGAGCAGCGCCAGCACCGAGAACCCGAACGGGAACTCGGTGTGTCGCCGGTCCTCGAACCGGAACAGCAAGCTGATGACCTCGCCGAGCAGCGTGCCGACGACCGGGCCGAACAGGAAGCCGACCAGTCCGAAGCCGAGCGCCGTGCCGCCGATCCAGCGCACGAACACCGGCCGCAGGTCGGGCACGTCGATCGCCGCGTGGTAGACACCCAGCCACCAGGCCACCGCGCCACCGATCACCGCACCGACGACCACGCCGACGAAGCCCGACGCGAGGCGGTCCCCGAAGTCCAGTTGCGCCATCGCAGGCTGCTCAGTGCTTGCGGCGGTCGAGGCTCGAATGGCCCTCGATCGCCGGAGACGGGCGCAGGCGTTGCGGCGACAGCTCCTCGCGCGCACGCTGCTCGAACGACATCAGCCGGCCGAACTCGAACAGCACCAGGCCGATCAGCCCGATGCCGCCGGCCATCGCCAGCACCTGCGCCGCCGGCAGCGCATCGGCCGCATGCAGCCACGGGCCCGCCACCAGGCTCGCCAGGCCGACCACCGCGCCGGCATGCAGCCCGGCCGAGCCGACGCGCTGCAG